>NZ_JALHBK010000012.1:0-249214 GCF_031570565.1 Nonomuraea sp. 3-1Str | reverse complement strand
CAACCGGCTCAAACAGTTCAGAGGCATCGCCACCCGCTACGACAAGCTCGCCGTTCACTACCAGGCAGGTGTCACCATCGCCTGCCTGCTGCTATGGCTCTTATGAGATCCACAAAACAGGCCCTAGGAGGCGGCCGGGGCGATGATCTCGTCCACGACCCACCGCGCGACGCCCTCAGGGAAGGGCGGCCGGAGGTTGAGCACGACGTGGGTCACCCCGATCGCCGCCAGCTCCTTGACGGCCGCGCGGGTGGCTCCCGGGTCGTCGTACGCGACCATGACCTGGGTGGACCGGGTCAGCGTCGCGGGGTCTCGCCCGAGGGCGGCGCACCGCTCGTCGAGCGCCCGGGAGCGTTCGGCGATGAAGTCGAGGGAGTTGTGCGGCGGGCCGGGCACGTTCCAGATGTCGGCGTGCTCGGCGACCACGCCGAGCGTCCTGTCGCCCCAGCCGCCGATGAGGAGCGGCGGCCGGCGGGCCGGCTTGGGCTCGCACACCACGTCGCGCAACCGGTAGTGCCGGCCGTCGAAGTCGAACCGGTCCTCGGTCCACATGCGCCTGATGATCTGGCACGACTCGGCGAGCCTGGCCACGCCCTCTCCGGGGGTGGCGATGGTGAGCCCGTACGCGTTGTACTCCCTGGGCACGAGGGTGTCGCCGGGCTGATGGGTGCCTCCCACACCGAGTCCGAGGACGAGCCGCCCGGGCGCGACGGCGTCGACGGTCGCCGCCATCTTGGCCAGCAGGGCGGGCGACCTGGTGAGGTTGCTGGTCACCAGGTGGCCGAAGGCGAGGCGCTCGGTGCGGGCGGCGAGCGCGGCCAGGATGGTCCAGCCCTCGTGGATCGGGGTGTCCACCGGCCCGAAGAGCGGCAGGAGGTGGTCCCACAGCCAGGCGTGCTCGATGGCGGGCAGCTCGTCCGCCTCCTGCCAGACGCGCAGCAGGTCGGGGTACGTGACGCCGACGGGGATGGTCTTGATGCCGAAGCTCAGCAATGTCAGCTCCACTGATCGTCAGTAAGACTGATGATTAGGCTAGTGCGAGAATGACCCCTGTGTCGAGACGCCGCCTGGGTTACCTGTTCAAGCACGCGCAGTCGCGGCTGGCCGGGCTCACCGGGCCGGCGCTGGAGCCGCTGGGCGTGGACACGCGCGAGCTGGCCGTGCTGACCGTGCTGGACGCGCGGACGCCGATCTCGCAGCAGCAGGCCGCCCAGGCCCTGCGCATCGACCGCACCACGATGGTCGCCATGATCGACGCGCTGGAGGGCAAGGGCCTCGTGGCGCGCAGGCCGCACCCCGACGACCGGCGCAAGAACGCGGTCGAGCTCACCGCCCACGGCCGCGACGTGCTCAGGGACGGCTCGGCGGCGATCGACGAGGCCGAGCGCGTGTTCCTGGCGCCGCTGTCAGAGGACGAGCGGCGCCTGGTCCGCGTCGCCCTGGACCGGCTGGCCTCCGGCTGACGAAGGCCCGGCCGGGCCGGTCAGAGGGGATTCATCAGGTACGCGCCGGCCACCACCGACGCGCACGCCACCACCAGGAAGAAGAACACGTAGAAGCCGCCCGGCAGGATCGTCAGCCGGGCGAGCTGGTCGGCGTCGGAGTCGCGGGCCTGCCGCAGCCGCCGCTTGCGCTGTAACTCGACGATCGGCCGCACCCCGCCGAACAGCAAAAACCACACGGCCGCCATGGCCACGGCCTGCTGCACCTGGTTCGGCGCGTACATCGACAGGGCGAACACCGCCCCGCCCGTCGCCAGCAGGATCAGCGCGCCGTACAGGTTGCGGATCAGCAGCAGCATGCAGACGAGGAAGAGCAGCACGCTCCAGATCAGCAGCGTGATGCGTCCCTGCTCGGTCAGCCACGCCGCCGCCAGCCCGAGCAGCGACGGCGCGAGGTAGCCGGCGAGCGCGGTCAGCACCATGCCGGGGCCGTTGGGGCGGCCCCGGGTCAGCGTCACGCCCGAGGTGTCGGAGTGCAGCCGGATGCCTTCGAGCTTGCGCCGGGTGAGCAGCGCCATCAGCGCGTGGCCCCCTTCGTGCGCGATCGTGATCAGACCCCGGCTCAGCTGCCAGGGGGTCCTGAACGACACGATCGCGAGCGCCGCCAGAGCGGTGGCCGGCACGACCCAGGGGGCGGGGTCGGGTTGTGCCTTGATGAGGTGGGCCCAGAGCTCGTTCATCGAGACAAGACCCTATCCGGGTCGGGCCGTTCGCGTGCGGCCCGCTTGACGGCCGTCCGGCTGGGCAGGTGACGAGCGCCGGCGGTTCCGTGTGGAGGCGCGTTCGCGCGCTGGTCACGGGCCGTTCGCCGGGACGACGTAGCGGACGTGATCTGATAAAAAAGTGAAGGATCGGCTGGATATATGGCACGACACCACCCGGGACCGTCGGAGACGGTCACCCGATCGGCCGGCGGGAAGAGGAACGGCGTGGCACGGATGAGGAGCTTCAGGCGCGGCGAGGCGGCCCGCCAGGACGCGCCCGAGCACGAGATGGACCCGCGCGCCGCCGACGAGCCGCCGTACCGGCCGACCGTCATCGACAACGCCGTCTACCAGGACGGCCAGCGCGTGGACAACCCCGGCTCCATGGCCGACGCCTTCGAGCGGCTGAACAAGACGCCGGACAGTCTCGCCTGGATCGGCCTCTACCGGCCCAAGGAGTGGGAGCTGGTCAAGCTCGCCGAGGAGTTCGAGCTGCACGAGCTGGCGCTGGAGGACGCCATCGTCGGCTCCCAGCGGCCCAAGGCCGACCGCTACGGCGACACGCTCTTCGTGGTGCTGCGCGCCGCCCGCTACCTCGACGACGTCGAGGAGGTCGCGTTCGGCGAGCTGCACGTCTTCGTCGGCCCCAACTTCGTCATCACCGTACGGCACGCCGAGGCGCCCGACCTCCAGGGCGTGCGCAAGCGCATGGAGTCGGACCCCGACCTGCTCCGCCAGGGACCCCAGGCGGTCCTGTACGCCATCCTCGACGCCGTCGTCGACGGCTACGCGCCGGTCGTCGCCGGACTGCAGAAGGACCTGGAGGAGATCGAGGGGCAGGTGTTCAGCGGCGACCCGTCGGTCTCGCGGCGCGTGTACGAGCTGTCCGGCGAGGTCATCGAGTTCCAGCGGGCCACCGCGCCGCTGGTGCGGATGATCGACGGCTTCATCGCCGGGGCCGCCAAGTACGGGGTCAACGAGGAGCTCCAGAGCTACCTGCGCGACGTGGCCGACCACGCCATCACGGTCAACGAGCGGGTCGCCGCCTTCCGCCAGATGCTCCAGGACATCCTCGTGATCAACTCCACGCTCGTCACCCAGGCGCAGAACGCGGAGATGGCCAAGATGACCGAGTCGAGCATCCGGCAGGGCGAGGAGGTCAAGAAGATCTCCGCCTGGGCGGCCATCCTGTTCGCGCCCACGCTGGTCGGCACCATCTACGGCATGAACTTCGACGTCATGCCGGAGACCCACTGGGTGCTCGGCTACCCGTTCGCGATCGTGCTCATGGGCGTGGTGTGCGTGACCCTCTACCTCGTCTTCAAACGGCGCGACTGGCTCTAGCGGGCGGCGGCGCCGGTCACGGCGGGCCCTCGTCGGTCCAGCCGGCCGTCAGGACGATCTCGTCACGGTCCGCCGGGGAGTCCCGCCCGGTGCCGTCCGCGCTGTCGCTGCTGGACAGCACCTGCGAGCTGGCCGGGTCGACGACCAGCGTCCGCCGCACCCCCGTGGCGGCGTCCGGCGTGAACGCGAACGCCTCGCCCGGCCGCCCCTTGGGGTCGGTGGCACGGCCCAGGTAGCGGACGCTCGGCAGCTCGGCGAGCAGCCGGTAGGCGGCGGCCCGTACGGCGGGCGGCGCCGGCTTGCCCCACAGCAGCCCGCTCCCCGCGTCGGCCAGCACCCCGTCGCCGGAGCCGGGCGGCAGCAGCGCCGCGACCCGCCGCTTGAGCGCGTCCGTCCCGGCGGGCAGCCGCTCGATCTCCGTGAGCGACAGAGCCCGGCCCGCCATGGTGAACGGCCTGGCGACCTGCTTCACCTCGGTGCCGGGGGCCGTTCCCTCGGCGTGCTCGGCGATCCAGGCGCGTCCGTCGCGGGCCACCCACAGGGTCGTGACCTTGGCGCCGCTCTGCCGGGAGACGCGCCAGTACGTGCCCCGCGGCGGGGGCTCCGAGGCCGCCGTGGCCGCCGCCGCCAGCAGCACCGCCCTCCCCTGGACCGTCGAGGTGCCCTCTGCCGTGCCCCGCGCCGGCCCGTCCAGCGCCGTCGCCGTGCTCTGCGCGGGTACGGCCGGGACGCCCGCGCCGCCGGCGAGGCCGTACGCGAACAGCACGGCGGCCAGCGTCGCCACCGCGCCCGCCAGCGGCGCCGCCCACAACCCGCGCCGCCCCGGCCCTCGCCCGCGCGCCCGTCCCGACGGCCGCGGGGCCCACGGCGCCCGCCCCCGCGCGGGGCGCCGTTCCTCCGGCCGTTCCTCCCACCGGGCCCGCACCCGGGCCCTGACCGCCGGGTCCGGCCGCGGCGGCTCGCCGTACAGGTCGCGGACCAGCTCCAGCTCATCCACGGCCGGCCTCCTCCAGCTCCAGCATCGGGTTGCTGCCGCCGAGCGCCTCGCGCAGCTTGCGCCGGGCCCGGCTCAGCCGCGAGCCCACCGTCCCGTACGGGATGCCGAGGGCCGTGGCGATCTCCTCGTGGCTCAGCCCGGCCAGCGCCACGAGCAGCACCACGTCGCGGTCACGCGAGGCGAGCCCGGCCAGGGCCGCCGCCAGCTCCGGCCGCAGGCTCTGCGCGCTCACCCGCGCGCTCACCCGCTCCTCGTGCCCCGGCGCGCTCTCCGCTTCGGACCCGTAGCGGCCCAGTGCCCGCAGCGCCCGCGCCTCCTGGCGGCGGTGCCGGCCGACGAGCCGGGTGGCGATGCCGTACAGCCAGGCCCGCGCCGTGGCGCGCGCCGGGTCGTACTGGCCGCGCTTGCGGAAGGCGATGAGGAACGCGTCCGAGACGACGTCCTCGGCGTGGTCCGGACCGAGCCGCTGCGCGACGTACGCGTGGATCTCGCCGAAGCACGCGTCGAACACCGCCGCGAACGCCTCGGCGTCATCGAGCCGCCCGGAGTCCAGCCGACCGGAGTCCAGCCGCCCGGAGTCCGGCAGCCCGGATTCAGGCCGCCCCGAGTCAGGCCGCGCATCTGGCCACGGCAACGCCGTCACGATGCTTCCCCCGTCATCTGCCACCCTCCGGACGCGATCTGCGGACATCTCTTATCGCCCGATCCGCCCGATCACTTTCACGCCCGGGGAACGCGTCCCGGAAAGGGTACGGCCCCGGCCCGCCGACGGGAGCGGGACCGGGGCCGTACCAGACCTACGGGAAGGTCTTACCGGGAAGGGTTACAGCGGCGGGTTCGCGTTCTGCAGGAGCTGCCGGAACTGGGCGGAGAACCAGTGGCCGGACAGCGGCGCGTTGGGCAGCGCCCCCGTCAGGTTGTTGCCGTTGCGGTCGTTGCCGGTGTACGTGGGGTCGCACATCCGGTCGAAGCCCTTGCCCTCGTCGTTGCTGATCGCGGTGCTGGAGCCGTCGGACTCACCCGGAGGCTTGATCCACACGTACGCGTCGAGGCCGGCCGCCGGGTTGGGGCGCGGACGCTCGCCGAGGCCGGCGCCGCTCTGGTTGCACCAGTTGCCGGCGTGGATGCGCCGGTCGACGCGCGACTGGTTGACGAACTCGTCCACGTTCGTGGAGGTGCTCGGACCGGTGGGCCGGGCGGAGCCGCCCCAGCCGTTGCGGGAGGTGTCGATCAGCATGCCGATCGTCGACGGGAAGCCCTTCGACACCAGCGCGTTACGGAACGCCTGGGCGAAGGTCAGCTCGTCCACGTAGTCGTTCCAGTCCAGCCACTTCGACTGGCGCACGGACGTGCCGTTCACGGTGGTGCCCACCGTGAAGTACGGCTCGGTCAGGGCGGAGTAGTTGGCGGTGTTGGTGATGAAGCCGTCCACGCTGGCGTAGCCGGCCGTGGTCCCGCGGGCGGTGGAGGCCATGAGGTCCGCGGTCGGGCCGAAGTTGCTGGACCAGCCGATCCAGCCGTGGTGGGCGGCGTCGAGGTAGGTGTAGACGTTCGGGATGGCGTGCAGCTTGTTCAGGGCGTACTGGATGCCCTGCACGTACGCGCCGGACGACTGCGCCTCGGCGCACTTGGCCAGGTTGGTGTTGGTGATCAGGTTGGGCAGCGAGTCGATCTCGACGACGGTCACGATCCGCAGGGCCGCGTACTTCGGGTCCGCCATGATCTCGGCGATCGGGTCGATGTACTCGGTCTTGTAGCGGGCCAGGCCGTTCTGCGAGACGAGCAGCTCGCCGTTGGAGGCCAGCGCGGAGCAGTCGCGGTTGGGCAGGTTGTAGATGACGAACTGGATGGTCAGCGGCGCGCTGCCGTTGGCCGCGTCCTGGGTGAGGGCGGCGTCGAGGTGGGCGCGCACACCCTTGGCGCCGCCGGTGCCGGCGATGGCGGCGATGCGGTCGATCCACACGCCGGTCGAGATGTTGGCGACCGCCGAGCCGCCGGGCTCGGCCGCGGCCTTGGCCGACCAGTCGGCGTTGACGTAGCCGGTGGCCCCGGCGTACGGGTTGTCGACGTGGCCGGTGCCGCCGCCGGTGTCGTTGTCGGCCTCGGTCGCGGTGACGGTCACGCTGGTCAGGCCGCTGGAGGCGACGGTGATGGGCCGCGTGCCGTTGGTGGTGTCGCTGTCCTCGGCGGCCGAGACGGTGACGTTCTGCGGGGTGTTCCAGTTGGCCGAGGTGAAGGTCAGGGTGGCGCCGCCCGTGACGGTGAGGTTGCTGTCACCGGTGCCCGCCGTGGAGGTGACGGTCACGTTCGCCGACGGCTGCGTGGCCAGGCGTACGGCGTAGGTGGCGCTGGAGCCCTCGGGCACGCTCAGGGCGGTCGGGGTCACCTGGAGCGCCTGCTGGCCCGGGTCCGGTCCGGGGCCGCTGCCGCCGCACGTCACGCCGTTGATGGCGAAGGTGGTGGGGTTGGTGTTGGTGCCGCTGTAGGAGCCGTTGAAGCCGATCGTCCACTGCGCCCCGGATGCCTGGCTGCCGTTGTAGCTGAGGCTCGACGCGGTGACGTTCTGGCCGGACTGGCTCCAGTTCGCCTGCCAGCCCTGCGACACCTGCTGGTTGCCGGCATAGGCGTAGGTCAGCCGCCAGGAGCTGAGGGCTTCACCCGTGTTCGTGATGGTGATGTTGGCGCCGAAGCCGCTGCCGCTGTCCCAGGTCTTCGCGTACGTGACCGAGCAGGCGACGGCGGCCTGCGCCGGTGCTGCCGACATCAGCGCCGTGGCGAGCCCTGTCAACAGGGCGCACACCGCGACGAGAAGGCGGTTTCTCATGTGGGGGGTCCTCTCAGAAGGTGGGAGCGCTCCCATCCATAGCCCGGATTCACATCCGTGTACAGATTCCGGTGAGACGGCGGCCCGAACCCGCACCAGAGCCGTGAAACTTTCATCCCGGCCCGTCACGCCGCAGGCCGAGCGGTGAAACTTTCACGGTCGCGCCCGTCCCGACCTGGAAACCGCCGCCCTCTCGCGGACCTCTCCTGGGCGGCGCATCGGTGCGCGCTTAACATCCGCGTAACCCCAGCGTGTTGGGAGCGCTCCCATTCCGAGAGGACTTTCATGAGACATCGTCTCCTCGCCGCGCTCGCCGTCCTCGTCCTGTCCATCTCCACGGCGCTGGCCGGCGCGGGCACCGCCATGGCCGCGGTGGCCTGCTCGGTCACGTACGTGAAGTCGTGGGACAGCGGCGGCGGCTTCGGCGCCAACGTCACCATCACCAACACCGGCGATCCGCTGACCTCCTGGCGGCTGACCTACACCTGGCCGGGCAGCCAGCAGGTCACCCAGGGCTGGCAGGCCAACTGGAGCCAGTCCGGCCAGAACGTCACCGCCACCAGTCTCAGCTACAACGGCAGCCAGGCCACCGGCGCCCAGTGGACCATCGGCTTCAACGGCTCCTACAGCGGCACCAACACCAACCCCACCACCTTCGCCATCAACGGCGTGACCTGTGGCGGCAGCGGCCCCGGCCCCGACCCCGGGCAGCAGGCCATCCAGGTCAGCCCGGCGGCGGTGATCGTCCCGGAGGGCTCCAGCGCCACCTACGGTGTCCGCCTGGCCACGCAGCCCTCCGCCAACGTGACCGTCACCTCCACCGCCGGCAGCGGTGACGCCGACCTCACCGTCACCTCCGGCGCGAGCCTGACCTTCACCTCCGCCAACTGGAACACCGTCCAGAACGTCACCGTGTCGGCCGCCCAGGACAGCGACACCACCAACGGCACGCGGCCCATCACCGTCGCCTCGACCGGCCTGACCAGCGTCGCGGTCACCGCCACGGAGGCCGACGACGACGCGCCGCAGAGCAACTCGTACCTGACCGAGTTCACCAACCAGTACAACAAGCTCAAGGACCCCGCCAACGGCTACTTCTCGCCCGAGGGCATCCCGTACCACTCCGTCGAGACCCTCATCGTCGAGGCCCCCGACCAGGGCCACGAGACGACGTCCGAGGCGTTCAGCTTCTGGCTCTGGCTGGAGGCGCAGTACGGCAGGGTCACCGGCAACTGGGCGCCGTTCAACAACGCCTGGAACGTGATGGAGCAGTACATCATCCCGTCGGCCGCGGGCCAGCCGGGCGGCTCCTCCACCTACAACCCGAGCGACCCCGCCGACTACGCGCCCGAGAAGCCGCAGCCCAGCGGCTACCCGGTGGCGCTGGACACCGGCGTCGTCGCCGGCCAGGACCCGCTCGCCAACGAGCTGCAGAGCACGTACGGCAACCGCAACATCTACGGCATGCACTGGCTGCTCGACGTGGACGACGTCTACGGCTACGGCACCGGCCGCGGCGCCAGCCTCAGCGAGTGCGGCGACAACACCAAGCGCGTCACCTACATCAACACCTTCCAGCGCGGCCCGCAGGAGTCGACCTGGGAGACCGTCGCGCACCCGTCGTGCGAGACCGGCCGCTACGGCAAGTCCGGCGCCGGCTACCCGCCGCTGTTCATCCAGGGCGGCGGCGCCAACCAGTGGCGCTACACCGACGCCCCCGACGCCGACGCCCGCGCCGTGCAGGCCGCGTACTGGGCGCTGACCTGGGCCACCGCGCAGGGCAAGCAGGCGCAGCTGTCCACCACCCTGTCCAAGGCCGCCAAGATGGGCGACTTCCTCCGCTACTCCTTCTACGACAAGTACTTCAAGAACCCCGGCTGCACCTCGCCCTCCTGCACGCCGGGCACCGGCAAGAGCAGCTCCTCGTACCTGCTGACCTGGTACTACGCGTGGGGCGGCGACAACGGCGGCGCCTGGGCGTGGCGGGTCGGCTCCAGCTCCTGGCACCAGGGCTACCAGAACCCGCTGGCCGCCTGGGTCCTGTCGCCCGCCGGCCCCGCCTCGCTGCGCCCGCAGTCGCCGACGGCCGCCTCCGACTGGCAGACCAGCCTGAACCGGCAGCTCGACTCCTACCTGTGGCTCCAGTCAGCCGAGGGCGGCATCGCCGGCGGCGCGACCAACAGCTGGAACGGGTCCTACGCGGCGCCGCCCGCCGGCACGCCGACCTTCTACGGCTGGGCCTACGACCAGCAGCCCGTCTACCACGACCCGCCGAGCAACCGGTGGTTCGGCTTCCAGGCGTGGTCGCTGGAGCGGGTGGCCGAGTACTACTACGTCACCGGTGACGCCAAGGCCAAGTCCATCCTCGACAAGTGGGTGCCGTGGGCGCTGGCCAACACCACGTTCGGCGCCGGCGGCAACTACCGCATCCCCAACGACATGACGTGGACCGGCGCCCCCGCTGCCAGCTACAGCGGCGGCGGCGTCCCCGGCCCCAACCCCGGCCTGCACGTCACCGTGGTCAACACCACCAACGACGTCGGCGTGGCCGCCGCCTACGCCCGCACCCTCGCCTGGTACGCCGCCAAGTCCGGCAGCGCCACCGCCAAGGCCGGGGCCAAGAACCTCATCGACGGCATCCTCACCCACAAGGACGCCAAGGGCGCCGCGGTGAGCGAGACCCGCGAGGACTACAACCGCTTCGACGACCCGCACAACGACGCCACCAACACCGGCCTGTACATCCCGCCGGACTACACCGGCACCATGCCCAACGGTGACGTCATCAGCTCCGGCAAGACGTTCCTCGACATCCGCTCCTTCTACAAGCAGGACCCCGACTGGTCCAAGGTCCAGAGCTACCTGAACGGCGGCTCGGCGCCGTCCTTCACCTACCACCGCTTCTGGGCGCAGGCCGACATCGCCATGGCCGCGGCCGACTACGGCACCCTCTTCCCGAACGGATGACCGCTCCATGACCCGACCCATCACCACGAGCCTGATCGTGCTGCTCGCGCTGATGGGCGCGATCCTGCTGATCCCGCGGCCGGCCTCTGCGGCGACCGGTCTGCGGGTCAGCGGGACCCGCGTCGTCGAGGCGAACGGCAGCGCGTTCGTGATGCGGGGCACCAGCCACGCGCACACCTGGTATCCCAACGAGACCGGCTCGTTCGCCGGCATCAAGGCGCACGGCGCCAACACCGTCCGCGTCGTGCTCAGCGGCGGCCGGTGGACCGCCAACTCGGCCGCCGACGTGGCCAATGTGATCTCCCTGTGCAAGCAGAACCGGCTGATCTGCGTGCTGGAGGACCACGACACCACCGGCTACGGCGAGCAGAGCGGCGCCTACACGCTCGACCAGGCCGTCACGTACTGGATCGGCCTGCGGAGCGTGCTGACCGGCCAGGAGAACCACGTCATCATCAACCTCGGCAACGAGCCGATCGGCAACAACGCCGTCACCCCCGGCTGGGCGCAGGCCACCTCGGCCGCGATCACCCGGATGCGCGACGCCGGGTTCCAGCACCTGCTCATGGTCGACGCCCCCGCCTGGGGCCAGGACTGGAAGGGGGAGATGCGCGACAACGCCGCGACCGTGCTCAACGCCGACCCGCAGAAGAACACGGTCTTCTCCGTGCACATGTACGGGGTCTACGACACGGCCGCCGAGATCAACGCCTACCTGGACGCCTTCCGGACCGCCGGCCTGCCGCTGGTGATCGGGGAGTTCGGGAACATGCACTCCGACGGCGACCCCGACGAGGACACCATCATGGCCCAGGCGCAGGCCCGGGGCATCGGCTACCTCGGATGGTCGTGGAGCGGCAACGGCGGCGGCGTGGAGTACCTCGACCAGGTCACCGCGTTCGACGCCACCCGCCTCACCGCGTGGGGTGAGCGGCTGTTCAACGGCGCCAACGGCATCCGGGCCACCGCCCGCGAGGCCACGATCTACGGCGGCTCCACGGACACGGGCCCGCCGACGGCGCCCGCGGGCCTCGCGGCGTCCGGCGTGACGTCGGCTCAGGCGGGGCTGTCGTGGTCGGCGTCCACGGACAACGTGGGCGTGACAGGGTACGACGTGCTGCGGGCCGGAGCCACCGGCTCGTTCGCGGTCGCCGGCACGTCCGCCACGACGTCGTTCACCGCCACGGGCCTGTCGCCGAGCACGACGTACCGCTTCCAGGTGCGGGCGCGTGACGCGGCCGGCAACACCTCGGCGGTGTCGAACACGGTGACGGTCACCACCACCGGCGGATCGGGCGGCGGCGGCTGCACGGCCACCTACAGTCAGGTCGGCAGCTGGCAGGGCGGATTCCAGGGGCAGGTCGCCGTCGCCAACGGCGGCACCACGCCCACCACCGGCTGGACGGTCACCCTGACCTTCGCCGACGGGCAGAGGATCACCCAGATCTGGAACGCCCGGACCGGCCAGACGGCGAGCCCGTACACGATCGCGAACGAGTCGCACAACGGCGCGATCGCGGCGGGCGGGACGGCCACGTTCGGGTTCCTGGGCAGCTGGAACGGCACCAACGCCGCTCCTGCCCTGTCCTGCTCCCGGGCCCCCTGACCCGGCCCCCTAACGGAAGGCGGCGGCGATCTCGGCGAGCAGGGCGTCGAGGTCGCCGCGCAGGCCCGGCTCCACCGCTCCCTCCCGCAGCCGGTCGCCGAGCTTGCGCCGCACCTCCGCGACGCCGCCGCGCGAGGTGACGTGCGCCAGCGTCTGACGCAGGTCCAGCGCCACGTCAGCACGGATCCGGCCGGCCGCGGCCCCCGCGGCAAGCTCGTCGTGGAAGCGGTCCAGCGCGCGGGGGAGGGGGCGCGCCGCGAACGTGAACCGCGGCGACGAGGAGGCCAGCGGCAAGGAGGTGACCAGGGGCAAGGAGGTGACCAGGGGCGACGAGGAGACCAGGGGCGCCGCCGCTGGGAGGTCGGCGCGCGTCTCCTGGGGCTGTGGCTCGGCCACCGCCGAAGGTGGGCCGGACGGCACGCGGGTTTCCTGCTCGGCGGCCCGCGGTCCGAGCCACAGCACCGTCCCCGCGACCGGCGCCAGAGCCAGCACCGCCAGGCCGTACCTGAGCCTGCGGCGCGTCACCGAGCGGCGCAGCGCGGCCGTGAGCTGGTCGGCCACCTCGCCCGCCGTGGGCCGCCGCGCGGGCGACGGGTCGAGGCAGCGCCGGCACAGCAGCGCGAGCTCGCCGGGCACCCCTGCCGGGCGCGGGCACGGCCTGCTCCGGCGCGCCGTCTCCAGCTCCTCCCACGTCCGCTCCGGGTACGGCGGGGCGCCGGTGACCATCTCGAAGAACAGCACCCCGAGCGCGTACACGTCCACGGCCGGGTGGACGGGCGCGCCGGCCAGCCGCTCCGGCGAGACGTACGGCGGCGTGCCCCGCTGGTCGTCCGGGTCCCCGGCCGGGGCGGCGATGCCGAAGTCGAGCAGCTTCGGCCCGGAGCCGGTGAGCAGCACGTTCTCCGCGGACACGTCCCGGTGGACGATGCCCTGCCGGTGCGCCGACTCCAGCACCCGGGCGATCCGCGCCGCCGTGGCCGCCGCCTCCTGCCACGGCAGCGGGCCCGCCGACAGGCGCTCGGCCACGGGCACGCCGTCGAGCAGCCGCATCACCACGTACGCGGCGACCCGGCCCTGCGCCGTGACCGTCTCGCCGTAGTCGTAGATCTCGATCGCGTCCGGGTGCTCCAGCCGGGCGGTGGTCCTGGCCTCCCTGCGCGCCAGCTCCCGCTCGTCCTGCAGCACCTTCACCGCGACGAGCCGCTCCAGCGACGCGTCCCGCGCCCGCCACAACACCGACGTGCCGCCGAGGGCGATGCGCTCCAGCAGCACGTAACGACGGGCCAGGACGTCCCCCGGCTCATGCTGATTCACGGACGATCAGCTCCGCGGGCAGGATCGGGTTGACGGACACGGTCCCGGACAGCAGCAGCCGGATGGCGAGGATCGCCAGCTCCTCCACGGGCTGGCGCACCGTGGTCAGCGCCGGCACGGTGCGACGCGCCACGGGGGAGTCGTCGAACCCGATCACCGCGACGTCGTCCGGCACCCTGCGGCCGGCGCGGGCCAGCGCGTTGATCGCCCCGGCCGCCATCAGGTCCGACGCGGCGAACACCGCGTCCAGGCCGGGCGAGCGCCGCAGCAGCCACTGCATGGCGTGGGTGCCCGACGGCAGCCCGAAGTCGCCGTACGCCACCGGCACGTCGGTCGCCCCGGCCTGCCGGAGCGTCCCGACGAAGCCCTCCAGCCGGTCCTGCGCGGCCGGCAGGGTCGGCGGGCCGGCGATCACGCCGATCGAGCGGCGCCCGCTGAGCAGCAGGTGCTCGGCCGCCTGCCGGGCGCCGTCGCGGTTGTCCACGTCGGCGTACGGGACCTTGACGTCGTCGGGCGGCCGTCCGATCCCGCGTACCGGGATGCCGGAGGTGGACAGCGTGATCGCCACCGGATGCTGCTTGCGGGCGGCGATCAGCAGCACCCCGTCGGCCCCGGACGCGAGGGTGGGCAGCATGCCCGGGTCGGCGGGCGGCACGGTCATCACCATCATCGGCAGGCCCAGCTCGGCCAGCGCGTCGCCGCCGGCCGACAGGAACCGCGCGTAGTACGGATCGGAGAACAGCCGGTGGAGATGGTCGCAGATCACCACCGCCACCCCGCCGGCCGCCCGGCGCGCCGGAGCGCCGCGGGGCGCCCGGTGGCGCACGTACCCCAGGCGTGACATCGCGTCGTAGACCTGACGGCGGGTCGACGTGCTGACCCTGACCGTGCCAGTCAATACGCGCGAAGCAGTGGCCTGGGAGACCCCGGCCTCGGCCGCTACCTGTGCGAGCGTGGGCAAATCGGTCACGGCGCACCTCGCCCAAGATCTATTGGGAGCGCTCCCTAAACTACCAGTGTTTCGAGCCTGTTAACAGATGCAGTCACGAGCCCGGTCAGGAAGTGAAGGTCGCCGCACCGGCCGTACGGGTGCGCCGGAGGTCATCCCAGCAGCTTGCGGGCCGCCTGCTCGATCTCCTCCTCCGACAGCAGCACGTGGTTCGCCGCGCCGCCGAGCGGGATGAAGCTGTCGGAGGACGTGACCCGGGCGATCTGCCCCGAGAAGCCGGCGTCCACCAGCTCGGCCACGATGCCCTCCGACACCGCGCCGGTGTGGCGGGTCTCGTCGGCGATGAGCACCCTGCCGGTCAGCTCCGCCGCCCGCAGCAGGTCCTCGACGGGCAGCGGCGCCAGCCAGCGCAGGTCGAGCACCCGGCAGCTGAAGCCCTCCTGGGTCAGCCGCACGGCGGCCCGCAGGCTCATCCGCACCCCGTTGCCGAAGGTCACGATCGTCAGGTCCCGCCCGTCGCCGTACGAGCGCGCCCGGCCGATCGGCACGTGCGTCTCGCTCCAGCGCGAGGGCGGCGTGTACGGCGCCAGCCAGCCGCCGTCGCCGTCCTCGAACAGGTCCTTGGTGTGGTAGAGCGCGATCGGCTCCAGGAACACGCACACCGACCCCTCGGTGCGGGCCGCCGCCAGGCAGGTGCGCAGCATGGCCGAGGCGTCGTCGGGCCGCGACGGCGAGGCGATGACCACCCCGGGGATGTCGCGCAGCGCCCCCACGGCGTTGTCGTTGTGGAAGTGGCCGCCGAACCCCTTCTGGTAGGCGTAGCCGGCCACCCGCACGACCAGCGGGTTGCGGTAGGCGCCCCTGGAGAAGAACGACAGCGTCGCGGCCTCGCCGCGGATCTGGTCGAGCGCGTTGTGCAGGTACGCCAGGTACTGGATCTCGGGCACCGGCAGCATCCGCGACACCCCCGACCCGAGCGCCAGCCCCAGGATGGCCTGCTCGTCGAGGTGGGTGTCGAACACGCGGCCCGGGCCGAACCGCTTCTGCAGGCCGCGGGTCACGCCGTAGACGCCGCCCTTCTTGGCGACGTCCTCCCCGAAGACCATCATCTCGGGGTGGACGGCCAGCGCGTCGGCCAGCGTGCGGTTGATCGACTGGCAGAGCGTCATCGGCTTCTCGCCCTCGGGCGGTGTGCCGGCGAAGGCCCGCTCCCTGACGGACGGCTCGGCGGCGACCGGGGCGATCTTGGCGATGAGCTCGGGGCGGCGCGGCGCGAGCGGAGCCATGATCTCCGCGGCCGAGCCCAGCCGGGGCGCGCGCGTGGTCTCCAGCGCGATGCGCAGCACGTGCTCGCGCGTCGACTCGTACTTCCTGAGCAACTCCTCCGGCGTGACCAGGCCCGCCTCGACGAGCAGGCGGGCGCCCACGACCAGCGGGTCATGCTCCAGGTCGGCGCGCAACTCGCGCTGGGTACGGTACGCCGACTCGACGTCGGAGCCCGCGTGACCCATCAGCCGCACCGTCCTCAGGTGCAGGAAGGCGGGGGAGCGGTGGGTGCGCACGTGCTCGGCGGCCCGCACGGCGGCGTCATGGGCCTCGACCAGGTCACAGCCGTCGGCGGAGAAGTACGCGATGCCGGGGCGCCGCGCCGCGGCCTCCACCCAGCCCTTCGGGGTGCGCACGCTGATGCCGATGCCGTTGTCCTCGCAGACGAACAGGATCGGCATCGCCTGCCCCTGGTGGGTGGCGTAGGCGGCGGTGTTGAAGCCGGTCAGCGCGGAGGCGTGGTTCATCGAGGCGTCGCCGAAGCTGCACACCGCGATCGCGTCCTCCGGCCAGGCCGTCCGCACGCCGAGCGCCCGGCCCCGCTCGATGGCGAAGGCCACGCCCACCGCGCGCGGCAGGTGACTGGCGATCGTCGAGGTCTGCGGGATGATCGCCAGGTCGGGATGGCCGAAGACCTTGTGCCGGCCGCCCGCGATCGGCTCCTCGGCGGCGGCGCACAGGCCCAGGAGGACGTCGCGCAGCCCCTGGTCGGGCAGCCGCCCGGCCTGCTCGGAGCGGGTGAGGTAGAAGGCCCCGGAGCGGTAGTGGAGCAGCGCGGGGTCGGTGGGCCGCAGGGCGGCGGCCACGGCCGCGTTGCCCTCGTGGCCGGCCGAGCCGATCGTGTAGAAGCCCTCGTCGCGCTCGCGCAGCCAGCGAGCGGCGATGTCGAGCAGCCGGCTGTCGAGCTGGCGATGGAACAGGGTCCTGGCCTGATCGCCGGTCAGCGAGCTGCCGTCGCGGATGGGGCGTGCCGGATCCCTGACCGGAGCCGCCGTCAACGCCGCCGCCGCCTGGATGAAGTGAGTCTCAACTGTGTCCCGCGCCACAAGCCCGATTATGTCCCCTGCCGCCGCCCGCGTCTGCTCGTCGGTGGCGGCATGTTCTGGACCGGTCCGATTGACGGTGATCTATGCGAGATTGTCAGATTTGTGAACACTGACGGGTTCCTGTGCGTCTACTGAGTGAAAACGTGGCACCCTCAATTGCCGCGTTGAACCATTGGGGTCTCTGGAAGGAACCCGCATGTTACAACGCATCCGTACGGCCGCCATCGTGCTCGCGATGGGAGCCGGGGGCCTAATCATGGCCCCCGCCGCCTCGGCCGCCGCGGCACCCGCGATCTCCAAGGTGAGCGTCAGCCCCGGGTCGCCGATCGTGGTCTTCGACAAGGCCGTCACGGCGACCTTCTCCTTCACCACCAAGGACGCCGGCTCCACCGAGCTTCAGCTCAAGCCCCCTGGCGTGAGCGCCGGCAGTCCGGTCACGCTCACGGCCAAGCCGTTCGGCCAGTGGACGAAGTGGACCGGCACCCGCGCGTTCGAGGCCAAGGACGCCGGCACGTGGAACGTCCTGGCCCTGGCGCACGGCTCGGGCTCCTCGGGAGAGAAGTCCGTCACCGGGACGTTCGAGGTCCGCAAGGCGCTCGACACCAAGATCGTCGACTTCGACGCCGACCCCGACCAGGTCTCCCGCGGTGACGCGCTCAAGGTCTCCGGCACGCTCCTCGCCGACGGCAAGGGGTACGCCGGGCAGTCCGTCACCATCACCTTCCGCGAGCAGGGCACCGACGCCTACCGGCACGTCGCCGAGGCGACCACCGGCGCGGGCGGTGGCTTCGCCGCCCGCGTCGCCGCCGACGCCACCGGCTGGTGGCGGGCCGAGTTCGGCGGCAACGGCCAGGCCGCGGCCTCCGTCAGCGACACCGACCGGGTCGACGTGCGGGTCCGTGACCGCGGCACGGCGATCACCGGCTTCGACGCGACTCCCGAGCCCGTCGACAAGGGCGCCGTGCTCCGCTTCGACGGCTCGCTGCGCTCCGGCGGACACGGCCTGCCCGGGCAGCGGGTGGCCGTCCAGTTCAAGGCCCGCGGCTCCGACCGCTGGGACGACGTCACCAGCGACGTGACCGGCCGCCACGGCCGCTTCGCGGCGTCGGCGACGGCCGCCGGGTCGGGCTGGTGGCGTGCCGTCTACCGGGGTACCAGGGGCTTCGACGGCTCGGCGAGCCAGGCCGACTGGGTGCGGGTCGTCCAGCCCACCCCGCCGCCGGTGGAGAAGGCCGACACGCGCGTCGTCGCGTTCAACGCCTATCCGGAGCCGGTCAAGCGCGGCAGGTACCTGAAGGTCAAGGGCCTGCTGCAGATCGACGACGAGGGCACCTGGGAGGGGTACGCGGGCAAGGTGGCGCTGTACTTCAAGCCCGCCCACTCGCGCTCCTGGCAGTACGTCAAGACCACGTGGTCCAGTGACAGCGGCAAGCTGTCGACCAAGGTCAAGGCGTGGAAGTCGGGCTCGTGGAAGCTCGTCTTCGCCGGCGACGACGACACATGGGGCGACACCGGCCGCTCGGACTACGTCCGCGTCGTGAAGCGGTAGCTCCCGCTCACACAGCACGTGAGGCCCGGGGCGCTCCCCCCGGGCCTCACCTGTGTGTCAGACGTTCTCGGGCGCCTTCGCCCCCAGGCTCACGAGCATGGCCTTGATGTCGGACACGTCCGTCCTGAGGTGCGAGACGTCCCCTTCCACTCGTTCGAACCGCTGGTCGATCGCCTCGAACCGCCGGTCGATCGCCTGGAACCCGCGCCTCATCTCGGCTCGGGTCTCGTCGATGCGTGTGTCGAGCTGGGTGTAGCGCTCATCGATCTTGTCGAGGATGTTGCGCGCCACCAGGTCCACGCGGTCGTGGACCTGCTCGAACCGTTCGGCGATGCTCATGTTCGGCACGCCACTGAACGTACGCGCCTCGAGGGCGTCGACCCTGCCCTTGAGGTGATCCACTTCCATACGCAGATCGAGCATTGGAGATTCCTTTCACGGAGGTGACGGAGTTGGTTGTCGCTCCCTGCCTGCCGCTCACTCGAGGGAACACTACAGTGCGTCATGGCTCCGTCGCACTCCGAATCCGAAAGTGTGTACTCCTTGGTGCGGCTGAAGTCGTACGAGATGCGGCGGTGTTAGCGGGCGTTAACGGCGGCGTCGATGGCGGCCCGGGCCATCGCGCGCAGCAGCGGGCGCATGTCGCGCGCCGGCAGCTCTCCCGCGCTGTGCGGGGTGGAGTTCAGGAGCCCGAAGACCGCGTGCGTGGCGGCGCGCAGCCGCGCGGCCGGGCAGCCTGGGTGCAGCTCCGCCAGCACCGTCACCCACTCCTCGACGTAGAGGCGCTGCAGCCGGCGGATCCGGCGCCGGTGCGGCTCCGGCACGTTGCCCAGCTCCCGGTCGTGCACGGTGATCAGCGCCGGCTGCTCCAGGGCGAAGGTGATCTGCACGTCGAGCAGCGCGTTCAGCGTCTCGGCGGAGGAGGAGGCGGGTGTCGCGGCGGAGGTGACGACGGCGGCGGCCGACTCGCGCAGCCGGGAGCTGACGTCGAGCAGCAGCTCGGCCAGCAGGGCCTCCTTGCCCGCGAAGTGCCGGTAGAGCGCCGGGCCCGAGACGCCGACCGCCGCGCCGATGTCCTCGATGGACACGCCGTGGAAGCCGCGGGAGGCGAACAGCCGGGCGGCGGCGTCGAGGATCTCGGCGCGCCGGTTGCCGCGATTGCGGGTAGGGGTACGGGCGGTCGTCACGTCTCACATGCTAGACGGTTACGTTAACGGTGACTAACATCTCGAACAGGACGAGAGGGGAGTCATGAGCGACTGGCCCGTGTTGAGGTCGTCCGCCGATCCCGGCGGCGAGGACTTCAAGCGCAACGCCGAGCGCAACGAGGGGCTCGCCGCCGAGCTGCTCGAACGGCTCGCGATCGCGGCGCAGGGCGGCACCGAGCGGGCGCGCCGCCGTCACGTCGAGCGCGGCAAGCTGCTGCCGCGCGACCGGGTCGACGGCCTGCTCGACCCCGGCTCACGCTTCCTGGAGCTGTCGCCGCTCGCCGCCGCCGGTCTGTACGACGACCAGGCGCCCGCCGCGGGCATCATCACCGGCGTCGGCCGGATCTCCGGCCGGGAGTGCGTGGTCGTGGCCAACGACGCCACGGTCAAGGGCGGCACGTACTACCCGATCACCGTGAAGAAGCACCTGCGCGCGCAGGAGGTGGCGCTGCACAACCGCCTGCCCTGCGTCTACCTCGTCGACTCCGGTGGCGCGTTCCTGCCCAAGCAGGACGAGGTCTTCCCCGACCGCGAGCACTTCGGCCGCATCTTCTACAACCAGGCCACGATGTCCGCGCTCGGCATCCCGCAGATCGCCGCCGTCCTCGGCTCCTGCACGGCGGGCGGCGCGTACGTCCCCGCGATGAGCGACGAGGCCGTCATCGTCCGCGACCAGGGCACGATCTTCCTCGGCGGCCCGCCGCTGGTGAAGGCGGCCACCGGCGAGGAGGTCACGGCCGAGGAGCTCGGCGGCGGCGACCTGCACGCCCGTGTCAGCGGCGTCACCGACCACCTGGCCGCCGACGACGCCCACGCGCTGGCCATCGTCCGCGACATCGTCTCCACCCTGGCCCCCCGCGCGCCCCGGCCGTGGCCGGTCGCCGTGCCCGAGGAGCCCCGCCACGACCCGCGCGAGCTGTACGGCATCGTGCCCGGCGACACCCGGCAGCCGTACGACGTGCGCGAGGTCGTCGCCCGGATCGTGGACGGCTCGCGGTTCCTGGAGTTCAAGGCCGAGTACGGCTCGACGCTCGTCACCGGCTTCGCGCATCTCCACGGCCACCCCGTGGGGATCGTCGCCAACAACGGGATCCTGTTCAGCGAGTCGGCCATGAAGGGCGCCCACTTCATCCAGCTGTGCGACCAGCGCGGCATCCCGCTGGTGTTCCTGCAGAACATCAGCGGCTTCATGGTCGGCAAGGCGTACGAGGCGGGCGGCATCGCCAAGCACGGCGCCAAGATGGTCACCGCCGTCTCCTGCGCCCGGGTGCCGAAGTTCACCGTCGTCATCGGCGGCTCGTTCGGGGCTGGCAACTACGCGATGGCCGGGCGGGCGTACTCGCCCCGCTTCCTGTGGATGTGGCCCAACGCCCGCATCTCCGTCATGGGCGGGGAGCAGGCGGCCAACGTCCTGACCACGGTCGGCTCGGCCGACGCCGACGCCGTCCGCGCCCAGTACGAGCACCAGGGCAACCCGTACTACTCGACGGCCCGGCTGTGGGACGACGGCGTGATCGACCCCGTCGACACCCGCACCGTCCTCGGCCTGGCCCTGTCCGCGGCGGCCAACGCCCCGCTCGAACCCGTCCGCTACGGCGTCTTCAGAATGTGACCGCGCGCATGAGTCCTACGCTGTTCGACACCGTCCTCGTCGCCAACCGGGGTGAGATCGCCGTGCGGATCGTCCGCACGCTGCGGGCGCTCGGCATCACCTCGGTCGCCGTGTACACCGCCTCGGACGCGGGGGCGCGGCATGTGCGGGACGCCGACCTGGCCCTCCAGATCCCGAATTATCTGGACATGGAGGCGATCGTTGCGGCGGCCCAGGCGTCCGGCGCCCAGGCGGTCCACCCCGGCTACGGGTTCCTCGCGGAGAACGCCGCCTTCGCCCGCCGCTGCGCCGAGGCAGGGCTGGTCTTCGTCGGACCGCCGCCCGAGGCCATCGACGCCATGGGCGACAAGATCCGCGCGAAGGCGACCGTGTCGGCCGCCGGCGTGCCCGTCGTCCCGGGCGCCGCCGAGCCCGCCGAGTCGCTGGCCGCGTGGAATGCCTTCCCCGCCCTGATCAAGCCCTCCGCCGGCGGTGGAGGGAAGGGCATGGTGCTGGTCCGCTCGGCGGCCGAGCTGCCGGACGCGATCGAGTCCGCCCGCCGCACGGCCCGCGCCGCGTTCGGCGACGACACGCTGCTCATCGAGCGCTACGTCGCCAACCCGCGCCACATCGAGATCCAGGTCATGGCCGACGCGCACGGCGGCGCCGTCCACCTCGGCGAGCGCGAGTGCAGCCTCCAGCGCCGCCACCAGAAGATCGTCGAGGAGGCGCCGTCGCCGTTCGTGGACGCGGACCTGCGCGCCCGCATGGGCGCGGCGGCCGTCGAGGCGGCCCGCGCGGTCGGCTACACGGGGGCCGGCACGGTCGAGTTCATCGTGGACGGCACGACCGGCGAGCACCACTTCATGGAGATGAACACCCGCCTCCAGGTGGAGCACCCCGTCACCGAGCTGGTCACCGGCCTCGACCTGGTCGAGCTCCAGCTGCGGGTGGCGGCGGGCGAGCCGCTGCCGTTCGCGCAGGACGACGTGCGGCTGCGCGGGCACGCGGTGGAGGCCCGCGTCTACGCCGAGGACCCGGCGCGCGGCTTCCTGCCTACGGGCGGTCGCGTCCTCGCCCTGGACGAGCCCGCGGGCGAGGGCGTGCGGGTGGACTCGGGGCTGGCCGCGGGCATGGTCGTCGGCAGCGAGTTCGACCCCATGCTGGCCAAGGTGATCGCCTGGGCCCCGTCCAGGGAGGCGGCGCTGCGGCGGCTGGACCAGGCGCTGGCCCGGACCGCCGTGCTCGGCGTCACCACGAACGTCCCGTTCCTGCGCGCCCTGCTCACCCACCCCGCGGTCGTGGCGGGCGAGCTCGACACCGGATTGGTCGAGCGGGCCCTGCCCGGCCTGCCGCTCACCGGCGAGCCCTCCCCGGAGGCCCTGGCCGCGGCCGCGCTCGCCTTCCACGCCCGGCCCCCGGCCGCCGACCCTGGGAACGCCGGCCGGCCCCCGGGCGCCGGCCGGTGGGACCCCGCGCAGGCCCCGGGTGCCGACCCGTGGGACGTCGCCGACGGCTGGCGGGTCGGTGAGCGGGCGTGGACGACGTGGCGGCTGGAGTCGCGCGGCGCGGTGCGCGCCGTCCAGGTGCGCGGCCTGCCGTACGGCCCCTCCGGTACGAGCGGGGCCGCGGAGGAGGCTGAGGCCCGGCTGTCCGGCGACGACTCGGGCCGGGCCACTCCCGCGCGGATCCGGCAGGACGGCTCCCGGCTGTCCGTCACGCTCGGCGGGCGCACCCGCCACTACACGCACGCCCGTGACGGCGACACGCTCTGGCTCGCCGCGGACGGCGCCGCGTGGGCGTTCACCCGCCACCTCATCGGCGACCCCGGCGACCGCCCCGGCGCGGCCGGCTCCGGCGACGGCGTCGTCCGCAGCCCCATGCCCGGCACCGTCCTGGTGGTCAAGGCCCAGGTGGGCGACCAGGTCGCCGAGGGCCAGCCGCTGCTCATCGTGGAGGCCATGAAGATGGAGCACACCGTCACCGCCCCGCACGCCGGCCGCGTCACCGAGCTGCCGGCCCAGGCCGGCCGCCCGGTCGACATGGACGCGGTCCTGGCCGTGGTCGTCCCCGAGGACCCGGTCACGCGGGACGCCGCGGTCGCACCCGAGGAGGCGTCCTGATGCGCCGGCCGTACGGACTGGAAGGTCTGCCCCACCACGTCACCGTCTACGAGGTCGGCCCGCGCGACGGCCTGCAGAACGAGGCCGCGGTCGTCCCCGTCGAGGCGAAGGCGGAGTTCGTCCACCGCCTCGCCGACGCCGGACACAAGATCATCGAGACGACCAGCTTCGTCCACCCCCAGTGGGTGCCGCAGCTCGCCGACGCCGACGAGCTGCTGGCCCGGGTCGAGCGCAGGCCCGGCGTCCGCTACCCGGTCCTGGTCCCGAACGAGCGCGGCCTGGAGCGGGCGCTGGCCCGCGACGTGGACGAGATCGCCGTCTTCGCCAGCGCCACCGAGACGTTCGCCGCCAAGAACCTCAACCGCAGCCTGGAGAGCCAGTTCGACATGTTCGAGCCGGTCGTCGCCCGCGCCCTGGCGGGCGGCGTCAGGGTCCGCGCGTACGTCTCCATGTGCTTCGCCGACCCGTGGGAGGGCCCCACGCCCGTCCGGCAGGTCGTGGAGGTCGGCGAGCGGCTGCTCGCGCTCGGCTGCCACGAGCTGTCGCTCGGCGACACCATCGGCGTCGCCACGCCCGGTCACGTCACCGCGCTCATCGAGGCGTTCGGCTCGCCCGACCGGCTCGCCGTCCACTTCCACGACACGTACGGCCAGGCGCTCGGCAACACGCTCGCCGCGCTCAGGGCCGGAGTGACCACCGTCGACGCGTCCACGGGCGGCATCGGCGGCTGCCCGTACGCCGAGTCGGCCACGGGCAACCTCGCCACCGAGGACCTCGTCTGGATGCTCGACGGCCTCGGCGTCGAGACCGGGCTCGACCTCGGCCGGCTCGTGGAGACCAGCACCTGGCTGGCCCGGCTGCTCGGCCGGCCCAGCCCGTCCCGCGTCGTCCAGGCCCTCTCGAAAGGCTGACCACCCATGCTGACCGGCGAGTACGAAGAGCTGCGCAAGACCGTCGAGGCGTTCGCCCGCGACGTCGTCGCCCCGGTGATCGGCGAGCACTACGAGCGGGAGGAGTTCCCGTACGGCATCGTGCGGCAGATGGGCGCGATGGGCCTGTTCGGGCTGCCGCTGCCGGAGGAGTACGGCGGCATGGGCGGCGACTACTTCGCCCTCTGCCTGACGCTGGAGGAGCTGGCCCGGGTCGACTCCAGCGTGGCCATCACCCTGGAGGCGGCCGTGTCGCTGGGCGCCATGCCGATCTACCGGTTCGGCACGCCCGATCAGCGCCAGGAGTGGCTGCCCAGGCTGGCGACGGGCGAGACGCTGGGCGCGTTCGGCCTGACCGAGCCGGGCGGCGGCTCCGACGTGCCGGGCGGCATGCGGACCACGGCCGTCCTCGACGGCGACGAATGGGTGATCAACGGGACCAAGGCGTTCATCACGAACTCCGGCACCGACATCACCGGCGTGGTGGCCGTTGCGGCCCTCACCGGCGAGCGGGAGATCTCCACGATCCTCGTGCCGAGCGGCACGCCGGGCTTCACGGTGTCGAAGAAGTACTCCAAGGTCGGCTGGAACGCCTCCGACACCCGCGAGCTGGCCTTCGGGGACTGCCGGGTGCCCGCCGCCAACCTGCTGGGAGAGCGCGGGCGCGGCTACGCCCAGTTCCTGCGGACCCTCGACGAGGGGCGCGTCGCCATCGCCGCCATCGGCGTCGGGCTGGCGCAGGGCTGCGTGGACGAGTGCCTGCGCCACGTACGGGACCGCAGGGCGTTCGGCCACCCGATCGGCCACTACCAGGCCATCCAGTTCAAGATCGCGGACATGGAGGCCCGGGCCCACACCGCCCGCCTGGCCTACTACCACGCGGCCGAGCGGATGCTGGCCGGGGAGTCGTTCAAGAAGGAGGCGGCCATCGCCAAGCTGGTCTCGTCGAACGCCGCCATGGACAACTCCCGCGACGCCACGCAGATCTTCGGCGGGTACGGGTTCATGAACGAGTACCCGGTGGGCCGCTTCTACCGCGACGCCAAGATCCTGGAGATCGGCGAGGGGACGAGCGAGGTGCAGCGCATGCTCATCGCCCGCCAGCTCGGCCTCGGCGACCTCTGACCCGTTCCGCGAGCCGCCCGGCCCGGGAGGTTCAGCCGGGTCGCCGGGCCAGGGTGAACCACTTCTCGTGGGCGCCGCCGAACGGGTCCTGACGCGAGCCGACGGCCGTCATCAGCATGGCGGCCGTCTCCTCCGCTCGGGCGATCACCTCCGCCGGGTAGCCCAGCAGCACCTGGTGCTCGGCGAACTCGTCCTCGTCGTCCAGGAACAGCCGCCCGTCGCGCATCCGGATGACGTCCAGGTCGAGGTCCACCATGGTGACCTCACCCTCGCGCCACTCGGGCACCGTCGTGACGTCCACGTACACGTCCGTCCGGTGCGGCGGGACGTGGAAGCTCGCCGTCCACCACGCGTCGCGCGGGAACAGCATGACGATCCCGGTCTCCCACCTGACCGGCGGGTCCGTGCCCTTGCGGGCCAGGGTGCCGTCGGGCACCCCCACCCACGCGCCGTGCTCGTCCTCACCGAGGAGCGTCCCCCGGTGGTGCCAGTGCAGCGCGCCACCGTACTTGCGGTACACGACCATGATCTCGCTCACGCCCGGAACGCTAACCCACGTCCCGCGTGCCGCCCAGGGGAGGGACCGACATACGGTAAGGATCATGACGTCGATCGACACCGTGGGGACGGCGGGGGAGCCGGTCATCAGGCGCGCTGGGGCTTCCGACGCGGACGAGCTGTTCGCGCTGGCCCGGGAGTTTGCGACGACGTTCCGGCCGGAGCGCGACGCGTTCGACGAGGCGCTGCCGCGGCTGCTGGACGACGAGGACGCCCTGCTGATCACCGCTGTGATGGGCGGGCGGGTCCACGGCTACCTGCTCGGATTCGCGCACCTGACCCTGTTCGCCAACGGGCCGGTCGCCTGGGTGGAGGAGGCCATGGTCCGGCCCGGGTCGAGACGGCAGGGCATCGGGCGGGCGCTGCTGGAGGAGTGCGAGCGATGGGCCCGCGCGCGCGGCGCCCGGTACGTGGCGATGGCCACCCGGCGGGCGCCGGAGTTCTACCACGCCCTCGGCTACGAGGAGTCGGCCGCGTTCTTCCGCAAGATGCTCAGGTAGGGAGCCGTACGGCCGGGCTCGTCCTGTCGGGGGCTGATGGCATCCTGTAGGGCGTGACGATCCACATGGTGAGCCCGCTGTTCGTCGGCCGGGCGGGCGAGCTGGCCGCGCTCGGCGACGCCCTGTCCCGCGTCCGTGCCGGGGCGTCGTCCACCGTGCTCGTCGGAGGCGAGGCCGGCGTGGGCAAGACGCGGCTGGTCGAGGAGTTCACCGGCCGGGCCGGCGACGCGCTGGTGCTGGTGGGGGGCTGCCTGGAGCTCGGCACCGAGGGCCTGCCGTTCGCGCCCTTCAGCGCCGTGCTGCGCGGCCTGGTGCGCGAGCGGGGCCGCGACGGCGTCGCCGCGCTCGTGCCCGGCGGCACCACCCGCGGCCTGGCCCGGCTGCTGCCCGAGTTCGGCGAGCCCGACCGCGACGGCGCGGAGGCCCGGGCCCGGCTGTTCGAGCAGGTGCTCGGGCTGCTCGAACGGCTGGCGGAGGAGCAGCCGGTGGTCCTCGTCATCGAGGACGCCCACTGGGCCGACCGCTCCACCCGCGACCTGCTGTCGTTCCTGGTCCGCTACCAGCGCTCCGACGCGGGCCTGCTCATCGTCGTCACCTACCGCACCGACGAGCTGCGCCGCACCCACCCCCTGCGCCCGCTGCTGGCCGAGCTGGGCAGGGTCGGCTGGGTGAGCCGGATGGAGCTGCGCAGGCTCACCCGCCGGGAGGTCGTCGAGCAGGCGGCGAGCATCCTGGAGCGCGAGCCGAACGCCACCGACATCGAGATGATCTACGCGCGCAGCGAGGGCAACCCGCTGTTCGTGGAGGCGCTGCTGAGCGAGGCCGGCGGCGGCGTCGCGCTGCCCGAGTCGCTGCGCGACCTGCTGCTGGCCGGCGTCGAGCGGCTGCCCGAGGAGACGCAGGAGCTGCTGCGCGTGGCCAGCGCCGGAGGCCAGCGCATCGAGCACGCGCTGCTGACAGCAGTCTCGGGCCTCGACGACGCCGAGCTGTCGAGCGCCCTGCGCCCCGCCGTCGCCGGCAACGTGCTCGTGGTCGACGGCGAGGGCTACTCCTTCCGCCACGCGCTGATCCGCGAGGCCCTGCACGACGACCTGCTGCCCGGCGAGCACACCCGCCTGCACACCCGGTTCGCGCAGGCGCTGGAGCGCGACCCGTCCATCCTGCCCGCCCCGCGCGGCGCGATCGAGCTGGCCCACCACTGGCACTCCGCCCACGACGCCACCTGGGCGCTGGTCAGCGCCTGGGCGGCCGCCGACGCCGCCCGCAAGTCCGCCGCGTACGGCGAGCAGCTCCGCATGCTGTCCCGCGTCCTGGAGCTGTGGGACAAGGTGCCCGACGCCGCCGAGCGCATCGGCTGCGACCACGTCGACGTGCTCTACCGGACCGTCACCGTCGCTCATGTCGCGGGCGAGTACGAGCGCGGCATCGCCCTGGCCGGAGCCGCCATGAAGGAGCTCGACCCCGACGCCGACCCGATCCGGGCCGCCCGTCTGCTGCGCAAGCGCGGCATCATCCGCTACGACCTGGGCCGGTCCGGCCACATCGACGACCTGCGCCAGGCGGCGGCCCTGGTGGCGGACGGGCCGATCAGGCTGCGCGCCCAGGTCATGGAGAACCTCGCCCGCATGCTCCACGCGACCGACCTGTGGCCCGAGAGGATCGCCACCGCCCAGCAGGCCATCGACCTGGCGCGCCAGGGGGGTGACCCCACCGTCGAGGCGCGCGCCCTGATCGCCCTCACCTGGGCCCGTTGCCGCGACTACACCGAGGTCGACGCCCACCTCGGCGGCTTCGCCGAGGCGCGGCGGCTCGCGCTCGGCGCCGACGCCTACAACGCGCTGCTCGCCTGCGCCATCTCCGAGTCCGACACGCTGGAGGGCGCCGGACGGCACGAGCGGGCGGCGCAGGTGGCCCGCGAAGGCGTCGCCGAGGCGGAGCGGTACGGCGTGGCCCGCACCTCCGGCGCGTTCCTGTCCATCAACCTGGTCGAGCCGCTGGTGTCCCTCGGACGGTGGGACGAGGCCCTCGACGTGATCGAGCACGCGCTCGACCTCGTGCCCCCGCCGCCGTACCAGGCCAGCCTCCAGGGCATGGGCATGGACATCGCGCTGGCCCGCGGGGAGCTCGACCGGGCCGAGGAGCTGCTCGACCGGGTCCGGGCCGTGGTGTCGCGCGGTGTGTTCCGCGACCAGACCATGCTGCCGCAGGCCGAGAGGGAGATCAGCCTGCTGCTGGCGCGCGGCCGGGCCGACGAGGCGCGGGAGGCGGCCGTGCGGGCCCTGCGGGACGACGTCCCGGGTGCCGGGCCGCGCTACGTGTGGCCGCTCCTGGTGACCGTCGCCAGGCTGGGCGAGCCGCTGCCACCGGAGCTGGCCGCGGCGGCGGGGTCGACGAAGGTCCAGGGGGCCGTGCAGCGGGCGCACCACCTGACGTTCACCGCCCTGACGGGCCTCGGCCCCGGCTCGTCCCGTGGGGCTGCCCTGGAGGGCGTGGTTCACCCGGCGGGCGGCGACGTCTCGGCGGACGGGGCGGAGGCCGGGGGCGGCGCCGGACGGCGGCTCCAGGCGTGGGACGAGGCCGTGGCGGCCTGGACGGCGCTGCGCCAGCCGTACTCGGAGGCGCTGACCCTCGCCGACGCGGCGCGGGCGGCGCTGGCGTGCGGCGAGCGGCAGGAGGCGGCGGCCCGCGTGGCGCGCGCCCGGGAGCTGGCCGAGCCGCTGAAGGCCGCGCCGCTGCTGGCCGAGCTCGACGCCCTGGTGGGCCGCGCCCAGGTGGCTTCCGGCAGATCGAGGGGCGCGGCCGGGCCCGACGGCGCGCCGGTGGGTTCGCCGCTGGGGCTGACGGCCCGCGAGCTGGAGGTGCTCCGGCTCGTCACCGCCGGGCGCAGCAACCGGGAGATCGCCGGCGAGCTGGTCATCGCCGTCAAGACGGTGAGCGTCCACGTGTCCAACATCCTGGCCAAGCTCGGCGTCGCCTCACGAGGGGAGGCCGCGGCCACGGCCCACCGCCTGCGCCTGTTCGCCGGCCCGCAGTGACGCCGCGCCTGATCGGCGGCCGGCGCCGGCCTCTGCCGGGCCGGGCCGGTCAGGCCGTTTCGGCGCTGAGGGTCTGTGCCACCGAGCGGCGGGCCGCCACGCGTGCGGGGAGGGTGGCGAGCGCCGCCGTCGCCAGGAGGATCGCGAGTGCGGCGGCGAACATCCAGGAGACGGGCGGTGTGATCCTCTCCCCGGCGCTGAGGAGCCGGTACACGCCGACGCCCAGGGGAACACCGGCGACGGCGCCGGGCAGGGCGGCCAGGAGCTGGGCGGTGGACAGCCCCGCGGAGATCTGTCCGGGGGTGGCGCCGAGCGTCCGCGCGATGGCCATCGTGCGCCGGGCTTCCATGGCCGTGGTCCAGGTGAGCGTGATGGTGTTCACGGTGGCGAGCGCGAGCAGCAGGACGGTGACCGCCAGCAGCAGCCGGCGGTCGTGGACGTCTCGCAGGTCGGGCAGGGTGGAGGAGCCGAGGCCGTACCCCTTGACGGGCTGTGCGTAGAGGGTCAGCAGGGCGACGATCGCGATCAGTGTGGCGGCGGTGGAGCACGCGTGCAGCAAGGCGCGGCCCGGCCTGCGGGCCGTCAGGCGCAGCCCGAGCAGCAGCGGGGTGGGCAGCAGCGCGGACAGCGCGGTCAGCCGCGGACGGTGGCGGGGCCGGCGCGCGGTGCCGGCCGGTGCGGTGCCGGCCAGTGCGGTGCCGGTCGCGGTGCGCAGCGCCCGCAGGGTGGGCGGCACGGTGGCAAGCGCCGCCACCGCCACGGCGAGGACGGTCGTCGCGGCGACGGTGGCGCCGGCCGGTCCGGCGACATCGCCGATCCGGCCGGCGGTGGGGCTGGCGATGGCGGGCCCGGCCAGGCGGGCGACGGTCAGCCCCAGCGCGTCGGCCAGCAGCGCCAGAGCCAGGTATTCGGTGAGCAGGACGGCGGCGATCAGCCCGGGGGTGGCGCCGACGGCCTTGAGCAGTCCCGCTCGGCGGGTCCGCTCGAAGGCGCGCCCCGCGGCCAGTGCGGCCACTCCGGTGACGGCCAGGAAGCTGAGCAGCCAGCTGCCGACGACCAGGATCGGCCGGCTGGTCTTGAGGATGACGGCGTCCTGGTCGGCCTTGAACTGCCAGGTGTGCAAGGTCACCCTGGCGGTGGAGATGTGGTGGGCGTCGACGAAGGCCCGGGTGGCGGCGGGTCGCGCAGCTTGAGGTCCAGGGCCGTGGTCACCGGTAGACCCGGCGACGCCAGTGCCCGCGCATCCGACGGGGTGAGCCAGGCCAGGCCGCTCGGGTCGCTCGGGCCGCCGTGCGGGCCGATCTGCGCCGCCCAGGGGTAGATCGAGGTGGCCGCGGTCACCGCGATCCCGACGACGGGGTACGAGCGGCCGGCGATGGTGACGTGTTCGCCGACGCGGACGCCCAGCGCGGTGGCGAAGCCTCGTTCGAGAACCGCGCCGCCGGGGGTAGCCAGCGGCCCGAGGTCACCAGCGGCCGGTTGACCGCGCCGGGTGTCTCGGCGGCGCCGTGCACCACCACGCGGGAGGAGGAGCCGCGCGCCGTGAGGGTGGCGTACACGATGCGGTAGGGACCGTTGTGCGCCACGACTTCGGGGTCGCGCGCCAGCGAGTGCAGAGCCGGTGCTACGGCGGGGCCCTGGTCGGGGGCGAGCGCCACCACGTCGGGCCCGGCGGTGGCCGTCCGGGTCTGCTGGTAGAGCGCCTCCTCGCGCCGCGATCAGGCCGCGCGCTGCGGCGGCGCTGTGGTCGTCCGGGGATGAGCCGGCCGTCAGGTGGTGGGGAACCCGGGCCGGCTGTCCGTGACGGCCGTCCGGTGGCGGCCGTGGGCAGGGCGGGGTGTCCGTGGTGGGCGGGTCAGCCGGTCAGCTGGGCTTCCAGGCGGTAGCCGTCCACCGTGACGTACACCTGGTCGCCCGGGCGGGCGTTCAGGCGCATCAGCACCGGCTGGAGCGAGTCGAAGACCGGCTGGTGGCCCTGCCAGACCAGGACGATGGCGTTGTCGCCCGGCCCCGTCACCGACAGGAGCGTGCCCGGCCGCATGCCGAGCTGCGCCGCGTACCCCTCCGGGACCGGCACCGGGCCGCCGCGCAGGTGCTCGGGCGTGACGTCGATGCGCTGCCAGCGGCGCGGGTCGGACGACGGGCCGGGGATGGGTGGCGGCGGGCTGGACGGCGCGCCCGCGAGGGCGGGCAGCGCGGGTGACCGGCCGCCCGAGAGCGCCGAGAGCGTGGCGAGCGCCGCGGAGGGGTCGATGGAACTCGCCCCGGCCGTGGGGATCGGCTGGCCGCCGCGGTGATGGTGGCCGTTGGCGCCGGGTGTGCGGCGGGGGAGTGGCTGCGCCGGTGAGGGCGCGGAGGAGGCCGGGTCGTGCGCCGAGGTCTCCGGGGGCAGCGCTTCGAGCCACGCCTTGGCGGAGTGGGCGCGGATGCCGAGCTCGCCCAGCAGCTCCACGACGTCGGCGTCGGCCGGCTGCGAGGCGAGGAGCTGCCTCGTACGCGCCTGGAGCCGCTGGATGTCGCCCACGACGAGCCAGCCGTCCTGGAGGCGGCGGTCGGGCATGAGGGTGACGAGCACCCGCCACAGCGGCGTGCGCAGCGACGGCACGATCACGGGGTGCGCCGGGTCGGCGCCGATGAGCTGCTCCTGGGTGGCGGCGGCGCCGAGCCACTCGGTCAGCCGGAACATGTGGCCCGTCACCGGCGCCGACTCCGACGAGCGCAGCCAGTGCAGGACGCGCTCCTCGGCGGTGCGCTGCGCGTGGGAGAGCGCGTCACGGTCGACGAGCATCTTGTGGGCGAGCGTACGGAGGCTGACCGGGTCCTCCGCGAACAGCCGGTGGACGGCCACGGCCAGCTCCAGCTTGTCCAGCCCGCGGAACAGGCTGTCCACGACCCGGACCATCGCGTGGTCCATGTCCGACGGCACGGGCGAGGGCGGGACCGGGGCGGAGCCGCCGGGCAGGCTGGTGCCGTAGTCGCCCGGGAGAGGGGAGCCCGGGAGGGGGGAGGAGGCGGAGGGCGCCGGGGGCTGACCGTTCGCCTGCGGGCCGGGCGTGGCCGGGGAGCCGGGGACGTGGCCGTTCGGGACGTTCGGGCCGGGTGCGCCGCCGGTGCGGGGCAGCGGTCCGGTGGGGGTCGCCGCGGGCTGCCCGCGGAACGCCCCCGTGTCCTGCTGACCGCCGCCCGGCCGGGCGGGGAAGGCGCCGGTGTCGGACTGGTTCTCGGCGGGCTGGGCCGGGTAGGCGCCGCTGTCGGACCGCGCCGCGCCGGGCCGGGCGGGGAAGGCGCCCGTGTCGCGCTGCGGCGTGCCTCCCGGCTGGGCAGGGGAGGACCCGGTCTGGCCCGCGCCGGACGGCGAGCCGTTCTGGTCCACGGCGGGGGAGGAGCCGGGCTGATGCGGTCGGGGGCTCGGGCCGGCGGCCGGGGAAGGCCCCGACTGCTGCGGCGCGCCGCCCTGCTGCGACGGGCTGTCCTGGCCCACCGCGGGGAAGCCGCCGGTCCGGTGCGCCGGCACGTCCTCCGGCGGCGCGGGGACCCCGCCGCTCTGCTGGGCGGCCTGCGGCTGCGCGGGGAAGCCCCCGCTCTGCGGGTCGGGCTGCGCCGGAAAGGGTTCCGACTGGTGCGCGGCGGGCTGCACGGGGAACGGGCCGGAAGAAGGAGCCGCGCCCTCGCCGGGAGCACCGGCGGGGCGCGGGACGAACGGCCGGGTGACCTCCGGGTGACCGGCCTGGACGGCGGCGGTCGCACCGGTCCCGGCGGTCGTGCCGGTCCGCGTCACGTCGCGTTGTACGCGGCCGAGCACCTCGCGCAGCACGGAGCCGAGGACGACCTCCGGCGTGGCCGAGGGGGTGGCCAGGTCGGCGGGGGAGAGCCTGCGCAGCCGCTGCCAGCCGCCGAGGCCGGCCACGGCCGTGCGGGTGGCGTCGGACCAGCCCGGCAGCGCCGGGTCCACCCGGTACACCGACAGCGCGGGAAGCAGGTCGGACAGCGGCAGGTGGTCCCAGCGGTCCGCGGCCAGCCGCGCGAGCCGTTCACAGATCCAGTCGAGTCCCGCTGTCGCGAGCGCCCGCGACAGCGACAGGGACGACCACCAGGCGGCCGGCAGACGCGGATCGCCCAGCACCTCCGCGACCTGCTGTGGCCTGCTCCAGCGCAGGGCGGGGACCAGGTCGCTCAGGCAGATCGATGACTCGACTTCCATCGGCAGACCTTAACCTCCCCAGAGTGAACCACGTGGCCGGCGATACACCTGTGGCTCATGGTGCAGCTTACGCGGCAAGCTATCAATCGGCGTGAATAGGGTAAAGACGGTTCACTTCCAAACCGTACCGTGGCCGACCGCCCACCAGGGCCACACATTCCGCACCCGCCTGGCACCCGGCCCGCAGAGCAGCCGCTTCGCCGGCGCCTTCGAGGCGCGCTGTGAGATATCCGGCAGCGAAGGCGTCGCCCGCTCCGGTCGTGTCGACGGCGTGGACGCGCACGCCCTCCGCGGCCGCCACGATACGTCCTCCGGTCGCGGCGACGGCGCCCCGGGACCCCAGCTTCACCACCGCCGTGCCGTACCGCTCGCTGAGGATCTCGGCGGCCCGCTCGGGCTCCGGAACACCGGTCAGCACGAGGGCCTCGTCGCGGTTCGGGATGATCAGGCCGGCCGGTGCCGACTCGCTCAGGAACCGCTCGACGCCGAACTCCCTCAGCGGCCCGGTCGAGGCCGGGTCGACGCTGATCGCGATCCCGGCCGCGGCGGCCCGCTCCATCGCCAGCCGGGCCAGCCGCAGCCCCGGCTCGGTGAAGAACGTGTAGCCCGACAGGTGCAGCAGCGCGACGCCGTCGAGGAAGGCGTCGTCCCAGTCGCCGGGGGAGATCCGGCCGCCGGCCCCGCGATTGGTGAGCATGGAGCGCTCGCCGCCGGCGTCCACCATCGCGATCACCACGGCCGTCGGGTGGTCGGGGTCCACCTGGGCGTGCGGGCGCACCCCCGCCCTGACCAGCTCGGCGGTGTGCCACTCGCTGCTGTCGTAGCCGAGCCGGGTCAGCAGGCGGGTGTCGGCGCCGAGGCGGGCGGCCCAGCAGGCGGTGTTCGCGCCGGAGCCGCCGGGGCGCAGCACGATGTCGGCGGCGGTGTCGGTGCCGGGCGCGATGGGAGCGCCGCCGTGCAGCGCCACGACATCGGTCACCACGTCCCCGACCACCAGCAACCCGCCTCGGCCCCCCATGCTGGGCTCGGAGGGGCTGGGCTCGGAGGGGCTGGGCTCGGAGGGCGGGTGCGTCATGGGGGAGGCGGGCGGCGGGGCCGCTTCGGTCACGGCCGGGACCAGGCGAGCGCGACGCGGGCCGCGAGGGCGGTGTTGCCGCGGACGGCGGCCAGGTTGGCCTCCAGGGAGGCGCCGCCGGTGCCGCGCACCAGGTACCCCAGCAGGAACGGCGTGATCGCCTGCCCGGTGACGCCGTCCCGGGCGGCCGCCTCCAGGGCCTCGGCCAGGACCCGGTCGTGCAGCTCGGGGTCGAGCTGCTGCTCCACCGGCACCGGGTTGGCGAGGATGAGCGCGCTCTCCTGCCCGCCGAAGGCGTCCTGCGCGCGCATCACGGCCGCCACGTCCTCGGGCGTCTCGACCCGCCACTCGACCGGCAGACCGGAGGAGTGCAGGTAGAAGCCCGGGAACAGGTCGGTCCGGTAGCCGGCCACGCTGACGCCGCGGGTCTCCAGCCGCTGGAGCGTCGCCGGCACGTCGAGGATGGACTTGACGCCGGCGCACACCACCGTGATGCGGGTGGCGGCGAGGGTGCCGAGGTCGGCCGACTCGTCCTGGTCCTCGGTCCAGCCGCGGTGGACGCCGCCGAGCCCGCCGGTGGCGAACACGCGGATGCCCGCCCGCGCCGCCAGGAACGACGTCGCCGAGACGGTCGTCGCGCCGCTCGCCTTCAGCGCCGCGGCCATCGGCAGGTCACGCTGGCCGAGCTTGCGCAGCCCCGGCTCCGAGGCGACGCGCTCCAGCTCGGCCTCGGTCAGGCCGGCGCGGGCGACACCGTCCAGCACCGCGATGGTGGCCGGCACGGCGCCCGCCTCGCGGACGATCCCCTCCAGCTCCCTGGCGACCTCCAGGTTGCGCGGCTGCGGCAGGCCGTGGGAGATGATCGTGGACTCCAGGGCCACGACGGGCGCGCCGGTGGAGAGGGCCTCGGCGACCTCGTCGGACGGCTGGAGAAGGGGGTCGGCGGCAGTGCGCATGTGGGTGCGGTGCTCCTTCGGATGGTCGGCCTGACACGGGGAAACGTGGACTTTAGTGCATTTGGGGAGTTTGCGGTGAATTGGGGTGCGAGTCCCCCTGCGACTCGCCCCGCCCCAGCTTACGGGCCTCGTCGTCACCGCCCATCGGCGCCAGCTCCGCGCCGGCTCCGCGCCGCGGCCGGGCTGTCCGGGTGGGAGCGGGAGCCTTAGGGTGCCGGTATGGGGAAATATGACGTTGTGGTGGCGGGTGGTGGGCACAACGGTCTGGTCGCCGCCGCCTACCTGGCGCGTGCCGGGCGGCGGGTGCTCGTCCTCGAACGGCTCGACCACGCCGGCGGTCTGGCCATCTCCGCCCGCCCCTTTCCCGGCGTGGACGTGCGGCTGTCGCGCTACTCCTACCTGGTCAGCCTGCTCCCCACCGCGATCGTCCGGGATCTGGGCCTCGATCTGGAGCTGCGCCGCCGCCGCTACGCCTCCTACACCCCCAAGGGCGCCACCGGGCTGCTCGTCGACAACGAGGACGCGGCCCGTACCGAGGAGTCGTTCCGGCGCGTCACCGGCGGGGAGGCCGACCACAAGGCGTGGCGCGACTTCTACGCCATGGCCGGGCGGACGGCCCGCGTCCTCGCGCCCACGCTCCTCCAACCCCTGCGGACGCCCGCCGAGATCGAGCGGCTGGTCGGCCCCGAGGCATGGCGCGACCTGTTCGAGCGGCCCATCGGCCAGACGGTGGACGAGCGGTTCGGCGACGACACCGTACGCGGCGTGGTGCTGACCGACGCCCTCATCGGCACGTTCGCCGACCCGGCCACGGACCTGGCGGCCAACCGCTGCTTCCTCTACCACGTCATCGGCGACGGCACCGGGGAGTGGAACGTCCCGGTCGGCGGCATGGGAGCCGTGTCCGGGGCCATCGAGGCGGCGGCCAGGCGGGCCGGCGCGGAGATCAGGACCGGCGCCGAGATCGTCGGCATCGCGCCGTCCGGGGAGGTGACCTTCCGGGCGGAGGACGGCGAGCACACCGTGACCGGCGGCCACGTGCTGGTCAACCTGCCCCCAGCCGTCCTCGACCGCGTGCTCGGCCGGCCCGCGACCGTGCCCGAGGGGGCCCAGCTCAAGGTCAACATGGTGCTGTCGCGGCTGCCCCGGCTCCGGGACGCGTCGGTGGACCCGCGGGCGGCCTTCAGCGGCACGTTCCACATCAACGAGAGCCGCGACCAGCTCGCCGCGGCCCACGCGCAGGCGTCGCGCGGCGAGATCCCGGAGGTGCCGCCCGCCGAGGTGTACTGCCACTCGCTCACCGACCCGTCCATCCTCGGGCCGGAGCTGCGGGGCAGGGCCGAGACGATGACGCTGTTCGGCCTGCACATGCCGGCGCGGCTGTTCCGCGCGGACCCGGAAGGGGCGCGCGCGGCGGCCCTGCGGGCCACGTTCGCCTCGCTCGACCGGGTGCTGGCCGAGCCGATCGAGGACTGCCTGCTGCGCGGCCCCGACGGCACGCCCTGCGTCGAGGTCAGGACGCCCGTGGACCTGGAGACCGAGGCGGGACTGCCCGGCGGCCACATCTTCCACCGCGACCTGACGTGGCCGTACGCCGAGGGCGGGGACGCGGGCGGGAAGTGGGGCGTGCGGACCGAACACGAGCGGATCCTGCTGTGCGGCGCGGGCGCCCGCCGGGGCGGAGGGGTCAGCGGCATACCGGGACACAACGCCGCGATGGCCCTGCTCACCGCCTGATCGTTCTCATGCGAAGATGGCCGGGCCGTTCATAGGGTTCTCATGATGTGCCCCTAGTTTGTGAAGCATGAGTGAGCCCGCACGGTTGCTGGTGGTGGACGACGAGCCCGCGTTGCGCGAGGCGCTGCAGTCGAGCCTGGAGTTCGAGGGCTACCGGGTCGTCACCGCCAACGACGGCCAGGCCGCGCTGGACGAGCTGGTCCGCGAGCCGTACGACGCCGTGCTGCTCGACGTGATGATGCCGCGCCTCGACGGGCTGACCGCGTGCCGCCGGCTGCGAGGCAGGGGCAACCACGTGCCGGTGCTCATGCTGACCGCCCGCGACGCCGTGGGCGATCGGGTGTCCGGCCTGGACGCGGGCGCCGACGACTACCTGGTCAAGCCGTTCGAGCTGGACGAGCTGCTGGCGCGCGTCCGCGCGCTGCTGCGGCGCAGCGCGCTGCACGCCGGCACGCCGGAGAACTCCCTGACGTACGGCGACCTGCGCATGGACCCGGCGACGAGGGAGGTCACCCGCGGCGACCGGCCGCTCGACCTGACCAGGACCGAGTACCTCCTCATGGAGCTGTTCCTGACGCACCCGCGCCAGGTGCTGACGCGCGAGCAGATCCTGGGCGAGGTGTGGGGGTTCGACTTCGAGCCGACCTCGAACTCGCTCGACGTCTACATCATGTACCTGCGCCGCAAGACCGAGGCCGGCGGCGAGCCGCGCGTGATCCACACCGTGCGCGGGGTGGGGTACGTCCTGCGGGCGACGACATGAGACGGTTCGGCAGCCTGCGGTCGCGGCTGACGCTGCTGGTCACGACCGCCGTGGTGGTGGCCATCGCCGCCTGCGCCATGATGTCCTGGGTCGTCGCGGAGAAGCAGATGCTCCGCACCCTCGATCAGACCATCCTGGAGCCCGACGATCCGCGCTGGCTGAAGGACCACTGCCAGAAGGGCGGCACCGGCGACCCCTTCGGCGACAGCGTGACGCTCCTGGGAGCCGACGGCGGCACCTGCTCGCTGGGCAAGCCGATCGTGCCCACCGAGGAGGACAAGGCCCTGCTCGCTCACCCGGGTGATCCGGTCTTCCGCAACGGCCAGACCACCGACGGGCGAGCGGTGCGCGTGGTCACCACGAACTTCGCGCCCGGCGTCGCCGTGCTGGAGTCGAGGCCGCTGAACCACGTCCGCGGCTCCCTGCGGCAGATGGCGCTCGGCCTCGCCGCCCTCACCGCGCTCGGCGCGCTGGGCGCCGCCTGGGCCGGTCTGGCGATCTCCAGGGCCGCCCTGGCCCCCGTGGGCCGTCTGACCAAGGCCGTCGAGCACATCGCGCAGACGCAGGACCTCAGCACCCGCATCCCCGTCCAGGGCACCGACGAGATCGCCCGGCTCAGCTCGTCCTTCAACGCCATGACGACCGCACTGGCCGGCTCGCGGGACCGGCAGCGCCAGCTCGTCGCCGACGCCGGCCACGAGCTGCGCACCCCGCTCACCACCCTGCGCACCAACATCGACCTGCTGCTGCGCAGCGAGCAGACCGGCCGCAGCCTCGAACCGGGCGCCAAGAAACGCCTGCTCGTCAACGTCAAGGCGCAGTTCGCCGAGCTGTCCACGCTGGTCGGGGACCTGCTCCAGCTCGCCCGCGGCGACACCGACCACGAGCCGCACGCCGAGCTGGGCCTGCACGACGTCGTGCGGGCCGCCGTCGAGCGGGCGCGGCTGCGCGGCGCCGAGGTCAGCACCGACCTCGGCGAGTGGTACGTCTTCGGCGGCGCGGCCTCGCTGGAACGTGCCGTGCTCAACCTCATCGACAACGCGGCGAAGTTCGGCCCCGGCCAGGTGGACGTGGTCCTGCGCGACGGCACGCTGACCGTCCGCGACCACGGGCCCGGCATCCCCGAGGAGGAGCTGCCGCACGTCTTCGACCGGTTCTGGCGCTCGCCGTCGGCTCGCGCCCTGCCCGGCTCGGGGCTGGGGCTGGCGATCGTGGCTCAGTCCGTCGCCGAATCGGGTGGCCGCGTGCGCCTTGACAACGCTCCGGGAGGCGGAGTCATGGCGACAGTTGAGATTCCTGGGAAATCTCACGCCGCGCTCAGATAGGCATAAGTAGCTTCAAAGACCGATGTTTTGCACTATCAGCATGCAGACATCAGTCAGGACTCGACTCGTCGAGGTGGTCGTCCCCGTCTACAACGAGCAGCGGGCGTTGCGCGAGAGCATCGCCCGGCTGCACGGCTACCTGACCCGCACCTTCCCCTACGGCTTCCGCATCACGATCGCCGACAACGCCAGCACCGACGACACCTGGCACGAGGCCCGGCGACTGGCCGCCGAGCTGCCCGGCGTGCGAGCCGTCCACCTCGACGCCAAGGGCCGCGGCCGGGCGCTGCGCCACGTGTGGTCCCGCAGCGAGGCCGACGTCGTCAGCTACATGGACGTCGACCTGTCCACCGACCTGGACGCGTTCCTTCCCCTCGTCGCCCCTCTCCTGTCGGGCCACAGCGACCTCGCGATCGGCACCCGGCTCTCGCGCGGGTCGAACGTGGTGCGCGGGCCCAAGCGGGAGTTCGTCTCCCGGGCGTACAACCTGTTGCTGCGCTCCCTGATGGGGGCGCGCTTCACCGACGCCCAGTGCGGTTTCAAGGCCGTGCGCACCGAGGTCGCGCAGGCGCTGCTGCCCGCCGTCGAGGACGAGCAGTGGTTCTTCGACACCGAGCTGCTGCTGCTCGCCGAGCGGCACGGCCTGCGCATCCACGAGGTGCCCGTCGACTGGGTGGACGACCCCGACAGCCGCGTCGACGTCGTCCGGACCGCCCTGGACGACCTGCGCGGCATGGCCCGGGTCGCCCGCAGGACGCTGTCCGGCGCCGCCCGCATCCCCGTCCCCGCCCGCGTGCGCCAGGCCGAGCTGCCGCGCGGCATGGCCCGCCAGCTTCCCCGCTTCGCCGTCGTGGGCGCGGTCAGCACGCTCGCCTACCTCCTGCTCTTCTCCGGCCTGCGCCAGGCCGTCCCGGTCTTCACGGCGAACGCCGTCGCCCTGCTCGTCACCGCCGTGGCCAACACCGCCGCCAACCGGCGCTTCACCTTCGGCGTCACCGGCTCGTCCGGGGTGCTGCGCCAGCAGGTCGAGGGGCTCGTCGCGTTCCTCGTCGGCCTGGCCCTCACCACCGGGAGCCTCGCGCTGCTGCCCGGCGACGTCTCCCACGGCGTCGAGCTGGTCACCGTGATCGTGGCCAACGCGCTGGCCACCCTCGCGCGGTTCCTGCTGCTGCGCGTGTGGGTCTTCAACCCCCGGAGAAGGAACGCCGCCTGATGACGACCACCCCGAGTCTCTCCGCGCACCGTCGTACGTCCCGGCGCGGCGCCGGCGACGCACCCCGCTGGTCGCGCCCCGCGCTGTGGGCCGTGCTCGCCGCCGCCTTCGTCCTGTACGCGTGGGCGCTCAGCGGCTACGCCAACGAGTACTACTCCGCCGCCATCCTGTCCGGCACCAAGAGCTGGAAGGCGTTCTTCTTCGGCGCCATCGACGCGGGCTCGTACATCACCGTCGACAAGCCGCCGCTGGCGCTGTGGGTGATGGGGCTGTCGGCCCGGGTGTTCGGCTTCGGCACGTGGAGCATGCTGCTGCCGCAGGCCGTCGCCGGCGTGGCCGCCGTCGCGCTGGTCCACTCCGCCGTCCTGCGGGCCCACGGGGGCGCGCGGCAGGGGCACGTGGCCGCCCTCGTCGCGGCCGTCGTCATGACGCTCACGCCCATCACCGTGGCCATCAACCGGGACAACAACCCCGACACCATCCTCGTGCTGCTGCTCGTGCTGGCCGCGTGGTTCTGCCTGGAGTCGCTGCGCACCGGCCGGCTGCGGTCGCTGCTGCTGTGCGCGCTGTTCGTGGGGCTCGCCTTCAACGTCAAGATGCTCCAGGCGTACCTCGTGGTGCCGGCGTTCGCGCTCGCGTACCTGGTGTGCGCCCGCGGCGCGGTGGTGCGGCGGATCGGGCGCCTGCTGGCGGCCGGGGCCGTGCTGGTGGTCTCCAGCGCCTGGTGGATGGTGGTCGTGGACCTGTGGCCGGCCGGCTCCCGCCCGTACATCGGCGGATCGACCGACAACTCCGTCCGGGACCTCGTCATCGGCTACAACGGCCTCGGGCGGATCTTCGGCCAGGGCGCCGGGAACGGCGGGGTCGGCGGCGGTGGCGGGGCGTCGTTCGGCGGCGCGTCGGGGGCCGGGCGGCTGTTCAACGAGATCATGGCCGGGCAGATCTCCTGGCTGCTGCCGTTCTGCGCCCTCGCCCTGGCGTTCGCGGCGTTGTCCCGCTGGACCTCCCGTCGCGCCGGCGCGGAGGGGGCGGCCGGCGCCGAAGGGACCGGCGGCGCCGAAGGAGCGTCCGGAGCGGCGTGGCTGGTCTGGGGCGGCTGGCTGGTGGTCCATTTCGCGGTGTTCAGCTTCTCCAGCGGCACCTTCCACCCGTACTACACCACCGCCATGGCCCCGGCCGTCGCCGCGGTCACCGGCATGGGCGGCGTGCTCATGTGGCGCTCGTACCGCCGGTCGCGGACCTGGGCCTGGGTGCTGCCGCTGGCGGTCGCCGTCACGGGCGGCTGGTCGTTCACGGTGCTGCGTCGCTCGCCCGACTTCGTGCCGTGGCTGGCGTGGGCCGTGCTCGCCGCGACCGTCCTCGCCGTCGCCGGGCTGGCGCTGGCCGGGCTCGTCCTCGCCGGGCGCGGGCGCGCGGCCGCCGGGGTCGCCTCGGGCGCGCTGCTCGCCACCCTGGTCGCCGGGCTCGCCGGCCCCGCCGCGTACGCCGTCAGCCCGCTCGGGTCGCAGGTGAACGGCAGCAACCCGACCGCCGGCCCCTCGACGGGCGGCATGGGCTTCGGCCGCGGCGGCCCCATGGGCCAGCTGCCTCCCGGCGGCCTGCCGCCCGGAGGGGCCGGGGAGTACGGCTCGTTCCGCGAAGGCCGGTTCCCGCAGGGCGGACAGCCGCCGCAGGACGGCCAGGACCAGTCCGCGCAGGACGGCCGGGCCGGGCGGACGACCGGCGGCCCCGGCGGCGGCGTCAGCGACGCGATGGTCAAGTACCTCCTCGCGAACCAGGGCCGGGCCGAGTGGCTCGTGGCCGTCGGCAGCGCCCAGCAGGCGTCCTCGATCATCCTGTCCACGGGCCGGCCCGTCATCGCGATGGGCGGCTTCACCGGCAGCGACCCGGCCATGACCGTGGACCGTCTCAAGGAGCTCGTCTCGTCCGGCAGGCTCCGGTACGTGCTCGGCGGCGGCGACCGCGGCGGCCCGGGCCGGGGCAACACCGAGGTCACCATGTGGGTGCAGCAGAACTGCACGGCCGTGGACGGTCAGGACGGCCTCTACGACTGCTCCGCCGCGGCCTCCTGACGGATAGGCTGGCCCGGTGCGGAGTACGTCCCGGGCCGATCAGGCTGACCAGCGCAGGGCCGAGCTGCTGGAGGCCACGCGCAAGGTGGTGCTGGAGCGCGGTCTGGCCCACACCCGGATCGCCGACATCGCCAAGTCGATCAACGTCAGCGGCGGCCTCATCCACTACCATTTCGCCACCAAGGACGAGCTGATCACCGCCATGCTCCGGGCCACCCTCGACATCGAGAGCGCCAAGCTCGACGAGCTGGTCGCGGGCCCGGGCTCGGCGGCGGAGCGCCTGGACCGGGTGCTGCGCTACTACATCCCGGAGTCGCCGTCCGACCAGAGCTGGCTGCTCTGGATCGACGCGTGGAACACCGCGCTGCGCGAGACGGCGGTCAACGAGATCATGCTGGAGCTGGAGACGGCCTGGCTCGACGCGCTGGCCCGGGTGCTGTCCGACGGCACGGACGCGGGGGAGTTCGCCTGCGATGACCCGGCGGGCGCGGCCGAGCGGATCGACGCCATGCTCGACGGGCTCATCATCCGCTACACGCTCCACCCCGACGTGCTGAGCCGGGGGCGGTTGCTGGCCCACGCCCGCACGGCCGCGGCCCGCGAGGCCGGCATCCCGGTGACGTCCTTCCCCGGCTGACGGCCCCGACGAGGACAGTCCCCGGCGAGGACAGTCCCGGCAAGGACAGTCCCGGCGGGGACGGCTCGGGCGAGGACGGTCGCGGCGGGGACGGCTCAGGCGGGCAGGGCGGCGAGCAGGAACGCGAGGCGGGCGGCGGCGGACTCGACGTCCTCCGCGGTGCCGAGCCGGTAGCCCCACGACGTGATGAAGCTGCCGTCGTCCGAGCAGGTCACGGTCTCCGCCAGCGTGGTGGAGAAGCGGTTGCGCACCGACACGTACGCGGGATCGCTGGCCAGGGAGAGGCTCTGGATCGCCAGATCCGCGTGACGGCCCGCGTACCACGCGAACCGCTCGAGGCTGAGCGCGGTATCAAGCATCATGCGTCACCTCCGCAACGTCTCCCGCGACAGAATTGCACGATCTTGTGGAGGCGGGCAAGCAATTGCGAGGATCAATGCGACGATTGTTTCCGGTATCCGTCGAGAATACGGATGATGACGTCCCTGCCGTCCTCGTCGAAGGCCGCCGCCTTGGCGAAGTCATCGAACGCGCGGACGTAGAAGGCGACGTCCTCGGGGTCGCGGAGCACGAGATCCTTGGTCAGGGTGGCCACGCCCACCATGGCGTCGTTGTAGATCCAGAAGCCGTTGATCGGGGCGGCCGGCAGCTCCGCGTCATAGGGGACGACCCCGAACTCGACATTCGGCAGGGTGCTGACCGCGAGCAGCCGGTCGAGCTGGCCCCGCATGACGTCGAGGGGGGCCAGCCGGGTGTGCAGCGCCGACTCGGGCAGCACGAAACGGAACGTCCGGGCGCGGTCGTAGAGGATCTCCTGCCGCTGCATCCGCACCCGGACCGCCGCGTCGATCTGGTCGGGGGCGCTGTAGAGGCGCTTGACCTTGCTGAACACGTGCCGGGAGTACTCCGCCGTCTGGAGCAGGCCGACCACGATGTTCGGCTCGAACACCCGGAAGAGCCGGGTGCGGGCCTCCAGGTCGCGGATGTCCTCCTGGATGGCGGCCAGGCCGCTGCGGTGCCGTTGCCGCCAGTCGTCGTGCCGCTCCAGCAGCGCGATCGCCTGCCTGATCAGGTCGTCCGTCGTCGCGGCACTGGCCTGTACGGCCTGCGCCCAGACCACGACGTCGTCCTCGGTGGCCGTCTGCCTGGCGTTCTCCAGGCGGGAGACCTTCGAGGGCTGCCAGCGCAGCCGCTCGGCGAGGTCCTTGCCCGACAGGTGGGCGGCCTCGCGCAACTGCCGGAGCTGGCTTCCGAGGTCGATCCGCGCCTGCTGAAAGGACGTCACGCCGCAAGAGGCTAGACGGGCAGGGGTGATCATGCCAGAGGTAGTGGCGCAATCGTGACGAAGCAATAGCGGAAGGTGGCGAAACGGCCGAGGCGCCCGGGGTTACGGGTCCTGGAGGACCCGGCGGGCGATCTCGGTGATCAGCTCGCGGGGGACCTCCACCGCGTCCTCGCCGTCGAGCACGTCGCGCAGGTCCGCGAGGGCTTCGGGGTCGGTGAGCCTGAGCCCTTGGACCACGATGGTGCCGCGGTCGGTCTCGTACAGGGTGGGGCAGGCGCCCGCCTCCGACGTCGAGCCGAGGAACCGCATGCGCATGGCTGGTCCTTCCCCCTGGACGGACGACTGCAATTGCGCGCAATTGTACGGCCCGCTGGGACATATGTGATCGTTTCTGGAAAAATAGCCATATTCATCCCAGGGCCTGCATGAACGGGAGGAACTGGCGGGTCCGGTCGCCCGGCAGGTCGCCGTCCCTGACCATGAGCGACACCTGCCAGGGCCGGCCCATCCCATGGGCCACGGCCCAGCCGACCAGCTCCTCCTGGGCCAGGTCGAGATCCATGCGCACCTCGCCCCCGGCGTCGCGGGCCAGGTCCCCGATCAGCGCCCGGGCGGTGGCCGGATCGCGGGCCACGACGGGGCCGATGACCACGTTCGAATCGTTGCGCCAGCAGTGACCGAAACCCCCGTCGGCCATCCGCACCCGCAGCCCGAACCCGAACATGCGGCGCAGCAGCCGGGACCGGTCCGTGCCGAAGATCTCCGCGTCGAGCGCCAGGATCGCGCCGAGGTCGTCCTCGGTGGCCGGGCGCGTCACCCCGGACGGGCGGCCCTCGAACACGCCGGTGTGCTTGGCGACCCGGCCCACGGTGCGGAAGCCGAGCTTCTCGTACAGCGGGCGGCCCTGCTCGGTGGCGTGCAGGGAGACGGTCCGGTCGCCGGCCTGCTCCAGCGCGTGCTCCATCAGTCTCCTGGCCAGGCCCTGGCGGGAGTGGCGGGCGGCGGTGAGGACCATGCTGATCACGGCGTGGTCATGGCCGTAGCGGGTGAGGACGTTCGCGGCCGCCAGCCCGTCGCCGTCGGGCGCGTCGATGCCGTGGACCTCGCCGACCTCGAACAGCAGCGACCACTTGTGGCGTTCGGGCTCCCACTGGCGGTCGGTCGCCAGGCGGGTGCAGGCGTCCAGATCGGCCACGGTCAGGCGGCGTATCCTCATCACGCCCGGCATCCTTCCGTATCCGGAAGAGTCCGCTCAAACCCTTTTGTAGCGCACTATCCCCTTCAACCTGATGGGGCTGGTGGAGTATAAGAGGATGGAGTGTGCCGTGGCGGTTGATGTGGGTGGGACGACCCGCGAGGGCGGCCTCATCAGCCGCGACGGCACGCTTCCCGCCGGGGATCAGGCACACTTCCCGCAGGGGGTCAGGGGAGCAGCTCTTCGGGGACGTCCACGAGCCGGGCGCGCAGCTCCTCGCCGAGGGCCTTGGCCTGCGGGTCCATGCGCGGGCTGGCGGCCACGCCGCGGCCGAGGAGGCCGTGCACGACGAAGTTCAGGGCGTTGAGGTTGGGGAACGCGTAGCGGTCGATCCGGTGGGGGGCCAGGTCGGGCAGGAGCTCCTTCAGCCGGGCCGTGGTGAGGGTGGCGGCCAGCCAGGCGTACCGCTCGGCCGTGGTGACCCAGACGCCCAGGTTCGCGTTGCCGCCCTTGTCGCCCGAGCGGGCGCCCATGATCCGGCCCAGGGGGACACGCCGTCCGCCGCCGAGCCGGTGCGCGGTCGCCGCGCCGGGGCCTTCCGGGGCGCCGGCGGGACCGCTCACGGGGGCGTCGGCTGGACCGCTCACGGGGGCGCCGGCGGTGGCGCGTTCCTCCGGCTCCGGCGGGAGGGGACGGCCGTTGAGATACACGGCCGACCGGACCTCCCCGGCCGGCACCAGGACCGGCCAGTAGACGCCGTACGGCGTGGCGTCGCCCGGAGGCGTCAGCGCGTGGAAGCCCGGGTAGCCGGCCAGGCCCGTCTCCACCACGGCCGAGGAGAAGGCGCGGCCCGCCGTGCGCCGGTCCGCGTCCATGACGGTGATCCGCAGCAGCCCCCGGTCCGTGAGCGTGACGTCCACCTGGTCGAACGACTCCCGCGGCACCCGCGCCCAGATCGCCTCCTCCGCGACCCGCGCCTTGGCCTCGACGTCCAGGCCCGTCAGGACGAGCGTCATCGTGTTGCGGTAGCCGGCCGGGACGGTCACCGCGACCTTGAGCGTGTCCGGCGGCGGCTCGCCGCGCACGCCCGAGATCCGGACGCGGTCCGGCCCCTCCTGTGACAGCGTGACGGTGTCGAAGCGCGCCACCACGTCCGGCCCGGGGTAGCGGGGCCCGGCGATCTCGTACACGAGCTGCGCCGTGACCGTGCCCACCGAGACGAGCCCGCCCGTGCCGGGGTGCTTGGTGATGACCGAGGACCCGTCGGCGTGCAGCTCGGCGATCGGGAAGCCGCAGTGGGCGAGGTCCGGCACCTCCTGGAAGAAGGCGTAGTTGCCGCCCGTGGCCTGGCAGCCGCACTCGATCACGTGTCCCGCCACCACCGAGCCGGCCAGCGCGTCCAGGTCGTCCGGGCCCCAGCCGTACCGCCAGATGCCGGGGCCCGTCACCAGGGCCGCGTCGGTGACACGGCCGGTCACCACGACGTCCGCGCCCGCCGCGAGCGCCCTGGCGATCGGCCGGCCGCCGAGGTAGGCGTTGGCGGTCAGCGGCGCGGCGTCGAGCCGCTCACCGGTGTCGGCGTTGACCAGGTCGAGCGGCCGGCCGGTGAGGTCGTCCCCCGTGACGTACGCGACGTCGGGGGACAGGCCGAGCCGGGCGGCCAGCTCGTGGACGGCCTCGGCGCAGCCGGCGGGGTCGAGCCCGCCCGCGTTGGCGACGATCCGGACGCCGCGGTCCAGGCACGGCCCCAGCACGTCCTCCAGCTGCCGCAGGAACGTCGGCGCGTAGCCGGGGCGGCCCTTGAGGCGGTTGCCGGCCAGGATGAGCATGGTCAGCTCGGCCAGCCAGTCGCCGGTCAGCACGTCGATGGGCCCGCCCTCGACCATCTCCCGCGCGGCCGACAGCCGGTCGCCGTAGAAGCCGCTGCAGTTGGCGACGCGCAGCGCCATCACGCCTCCGGCTTGTCCGGGACCCACGAGGGCGGGCGCTTGGCCATGAACGCGGCGATCCCCTCCTGCCCCTCCTGCGAGGTGAAGCGCTGCGCCGACAGCGCCGCCATCCGCCGCAGCCCCTCCTCGAACGGCATCGCCGGCACCTCGCGCACCAGCCGCTTGGTGATCGCCAGCGCCTCCGGCCCGCCCCTGACGAGCATGTCGGCGTAGTGCGCCACCGCCGCGTCGAGCTCCTGCGCCGGCACGGCCTTCGACAGCAGCCCCATCTCCACGGCCCTGGCGGCGTCGAACACCTCGCCGGTCATCAGGTACTCGGCCGCCGCCCTCGGCTGCAGCCTGCGCAGCACCGGTACGGAGATCATCGCGGGCACCACGCCGAGCCGCACCTCGGTGAACGCGAACGACGCCGTCAGCGGCGCGACCGCGAAGTCGCAGGCGGCCACCAGGCCGAGCCCGCCGGCCCGCGCGGTGCCGTTGAGCCGGCAGACGACCGGCTTCGGGCTCTCCCAGATGAGCGCCAGGACCTCCGGGAACGACGCCGTCACCGGAGCGTCCGCGGCGGCGGAGGAGGGCTCGATCCGCTGCTCCTTCAGGTCGGCGCCGGAGCAGAACACCGGGCCGGTGCCGGTCAGCACAATGACCCGCGCCTCCGGCTCGGCCAGCGCCCAGGTCAGCCGTTCCTCCAGGTCGCCGAGCAGCCGCACGGACAGCGCGTTGCGGTTCGGCGGCGAGTCGAGCGTGATCGTCGCCACGCCGCCGGCGAGCTCCCTGTGGACCAGGCGCGTCATGTGTTCTCCTCGTCGATGATCGCCAGCACCGCCCCGGCCTCGACCTGGTCGCCCTTCGCCACGCGCAGGGCGGACACGGTCCCGGTGGCGGGCGCGGTGATCCGATGCTCCATCTTCATCGCTTCCAGCACCAGGACGGGCTGCCCCTTGTCCACGCGCTGCCCTTCCTTGACCTCCACCCGGAGAACGGCGCCCGGCATGGGCGCGAGCAGCGAGCCGGGCGCGGCCCGCTCGGCCGGCTCCGGCAGGCGCGGGACGGGGGTCAGCTCGGCGTGCGCGGCGGGCGAGTCGACGTAGACCTTGCCGCCGTGGCACGCCACCCGGAACGCCTGCCGTACGCCGCCGTCCTCCAGCACGACCCGGTCAGGCTCGGCGGAGACGAGGACGACGCCGTCCGGGAGCGGGTCGTAGACCGCCTCCGCCTCCTCGAAGCGGGCGGCGCGTGGCTGCGAGCGGACGTTGCGCCAGCCGCCGGGCAGGCTGGCGAGGACGCGCGCGTCACGGCGGTGGGCGGCGGCGCCGGCCAGCGCGGCGGCGAGCACGGCCAGGGGCGGCGGCTCCGGCGGCCCGGGCGGCAGCAGCGCGTCGCGGTGCTCGTCCAGGAAGCCGATGTGCGTGTCGCCGGCGCGGAACGCCGGATGGTCCAGGACGGCGACCAGCAGGTCCCGGTTGGTGGTGACGCCGTGCAGCCGGGCGCGCCGCAGCGCCGCCGCCAGCCTCCTGACCGCCTCCCCGCGCGTGGCCGCGTGCGCGACCACCTTGGCCAGCATCGCGTCGTAGTACGGCGGCACCACGGAGCCCGACTCCACCCCGGAGTCCACCCGGACCCCGTCCGGGATCTCGAAGCGCCACAGGGTGCCGGTCTGCGGCAGGTGGTCGCGGTCCTCGGCGTACAGGCGGGCCTCGACGGCATGACCGCGCGGCCGGGGCGGCTCCTCCGGCAGCGCCGCGCCCTCGGCGACCTCCAGCTGCAGCCGCACCAGGTCCAGCCCGTACACCTGCTCGGTCACCGGGTGCTCCACCTGGAGGCGGGTGTTCATCTCCAGGAACGCCACCCGCTCGCCCCTGACCAGGAACTCCACGGTGCCCGCGCCGACGTAGCCGATCGCGCGGGCGGCGCGGACGGCCGCGTCGCGCAGCGTCTCCCGCGTCGCGTCGCCGACGCCCGGCGACGGGCACTCCTCGATCACCTTCTGGTGGCGGCGCTGGATGCTGCACTCGCGCTCGCCGAGCGTCCACACGGTCCCGTGGGTGTCGGCGAGGATCTGCACCTCGACGTGCCGGGCGCCCTCCAGCAGCGGCTCCGCGAACACCGTGCCCTCGCCGAATGCCGCCTCGGCCTCTCGCCGCGCCGACGCCGCCTGCGCGGCGAGGTCGGCCGGGGAGCGCACGACGCGCATCCCGCGCCCGCCGCCCCCCGCCGACGCCTTCACCAGCAGCGGGTACTCCAGCAGCAGCGGGTCCTCCGGATCCGGCGCGTCCTCCGAATCCTGGGCGTCCTCCGGAGCGGGCAGGACGATCGACGGCAGGACCGGGACGCCCGCCTCCGCCATCAGCCGCTTGGCCTCGACCTTCGACCCCATCGCGGCGACCGCCTCCGGCGGCGGCCCCACCCACACGAGCCTCGCCCCCAGCACGGCCCGCGCGAAGTCCGCGCTCTCCGACAGGAACCCGTACCCGGGGTGGACCGCGTCGGCGCCCGACGCCCGGCACGCCGCCACGATCCGCTCGATCGCCAGGTACGTGTCCGCGGGCCGCGTGCCCGTCAGCCGTACCGCGAAGTCGGCCTCGGCCACGTGCGGCGCGGAGGCGTCGGCGTCGGAGAACACGGCGACGGTCTCGATCCCCAGCGCGCGGCAGGTCCGGAACACCCGGCGCGCGATCTCCCCACGGTTGGCGACCAGCAGGCGTGTGATCACGGCCGGAACACCCCGTAACCCGCCGCCTCGGGCACCGGCGCGCTGTTGACGGCCGACAGGCACAGCCCCAGCACGGTCCGGGTGTCGCGCGGGTCGATCACCCCGTCGTCGTACAGTCGCCCGGACAGGAAGAACGGCAGCGACTCCGCCTCCACCTGCGCCTCCACCATGGCCCTCATCGCCGCGTCCGCCTCCTCGTCGTACACCTGCCCGCGCGCCCGCGCGGAGGCGCGGCCGACGATCGACAGCACCCCGGCGAGCTGCGCCGGCCCCATGACCGCGGACTTGGCGCTGGGCCAGGCGAACAGGAACCTCGGCTCGTACGCCCGGCCGCACATGCCGTAGTTCCCGGCCCCGTACGAGGCGCCCATGACCACGGTGAGGTGCGGCACGGTCGAGTTGGACACCGCGTTGATCATCATGGCGCCGTGCTTGATGATGCCGCGCTGCTCGTACTCCTTGCCGACCATGTAGCCCGTGGTGTTCTGCAGGAACAGCAGCGGCGTGCGGGTCTGGTTGGCGAGCTGGATGAACTGGGTGGCCTTCTGCGCCTCCTCGCTGAACAGCACGCCGCGCGCGTTGGCCAGAATGCCGAGGGGGTAGCCGTGCAGCCGCGCCCACCCGGTCACCAGCGACGACCCGTACAGCGGCTTGAACTCCTCGAACTCGCTGCCGTCCACGATCCGGGCGATCACCTCGCGCGGGTCGAACGGCACGCGCAGGTCGTCCGGCACGATCCCGAGCAGCTCCTCGGCGGGGTGGGCGGGCTCGCGCACGGGCAGTGGCGCCGCGCCGAGCTTGCGCCAGCCGAGCGAGCGGACGATCCGCCGTCCGATGCGCAGCGCGTCGTGCTCGTCCGCGGCGAGGTGGTCGGCCAGGCCGCTCACGCGGGCGTGCATCTCGGCGCCGCCCAGCGACTCGTCGTCGGACTCCTCGCCGGTCGCCATCTTCACCAGCGGCGGCCCGCCCAGGAACACCTTCGCCCGTTCGCGGACCATCACCACGTAGTCGCTCATCCCGGGCACGTAGGCGCCGCCGGCGGTGGAGTTGCCGAAGACGAGCGCGATCGTCGGGACCCCGGCGGCCGACAGCCGCGTCAGGTCCCGGAACACCTGCCCGCCCGGGATGAAGATCTCCTTCTGCGTCGGCAGGTCCGCGCCGCCGCTCTCCACGAGATTGACGTACGGCAGGCGGTTGCGCAGGGCGATGTCGGAGGCGCGCAACGTCTTCCTGAGCGTCCACGGGTTGGAGGCGCCGCCGCGGACCGTCGGGTCGCTGGCGCAGACCACGCACTCGACGCCCTCGATCACCCCGATCCCCGTCACGACGCTCGCGCCCACCGGGAAGTCGCTGCCCCAGGCGGCCAGCGGCGACAGCTCCAGGAACGGGGAGTCGGGGTCGAGCAGCAGCTCGATCCGCTCGCGGGCGAGCAGCTTGCCGCGCCGGCGGTGCCGCTCGCGGTACTTCTCACCGCCGCCCGCGACCGCCTTGGCGTGCTCGGCGTCCAGCTCGGCCAGCTTGGCCAGCATCGCCTCGCGCCGCCGCGCGTGCTCGGGGTCGGCCGGGTCGATCCTGCTCGTGATCACGTGTCCTCCCCTGAAGTCGACGCCGGCGTCAACCCGATGGCCCGGGCCCACAACCTCGTCAGCAGATCCACGGCCGCGCGCTCCTCGGCGGGCTCGCCGAGGTCGAGCCAGACGCGCGCGAAGTGCTCGACCATGCCGCCCAGCATGACGGCGGTGAGCCGCGGATCGAGCGACGGGTCGGCCAGGCCCTGCTCCTGGAGGCGGCGCAGCCCGTCGGCGCCGCGCCGCACGAACACCTCCCGCAGCTCCAGCAGCAGCTCGCGCAGGCCCTCCTCGGCCGCGGCCTGCTCCAGCATCCGCACCAGCCGGGAGTTGGCCGACCAGGCGCGCAGGTAGAGCCGGTTGGCCGCCTCGATGCGCGCGTACGGGTCGCCGGGCGCCGCCGGGCCCACCACGCTCGCCGCGAACATCTCGCCCACCACGGCGCCGGCCACCTCGCGGAAGAGGTCCTCCTTGGACCCGAAGTACGTGTAGAAGGTGCCGTGCGAGACGCCGGCCCTGGCGCACACGTCGTCGACGCGCACGGCCTCGTACCCCTGCTCGTCGAACGCCTCGCGGCCGGCCCGCACCAGCGCGGCCCTGGTGCGCCGGCCCCGGGCCGTCAGCGTCTCGGACCTGACGATCACGTCAACAGCGTAACTCCGGCCGCCGAAAGGGGGAAGGCCCGCTCGCGACGGTCGTCGCGGGCGGGCCTTCCCTCACGTGCCGCTGCGGGGCGGGTCCTCAGCCGCAGTGGCTCCAGCCGGACTTCCAACTCAGCGTCTTCCAGGAGCCGCCCCAGATGACGCACTGCTTCTTGGCGCCCAGGCGCACCGGCCCCGCGTACGCGGTGAAGCTGCCGGGGTTCGAGCCGCTGGACCCGCCCTTCACCTGGAGGACGGCGTTCATCGCGACCTTGCCCGGATACACGAGCTTGGACATGGTGACCACGCAGTTCTTGCCCGCACCCGTGTCGTAGAGCAGGTAGACGGTCGCGCTGCCGCCCAGCGCGTGGCTGTCGATCACCTTGTAGCCCGTGCCGCACACCTGCGCCGGCGTGTACGGGTTCGGCTTCAGCGGGGCGGCCGTCGGCTTGGCGGTCGGCTTGACCGTCGGCTTGACGGTGGGCCTGGCCGTGGGCTTCGCGGTCGGCCTGGCCGTGGACTGCGCCGGAGGCGGCTCGACCGTGCCGGTGTCCGCGCCGCTCGTGGGCTCCGTGGCCGGGTCCACCTGGTTGTCCGGCTTCTTGGTCTTCGTCGGCTTCGTGGCGGGCTCGGAGGTCTTGTCGGCCGGGGTCTCCTTCGTGTGCTGCGGAGGCGCGACCGTGGCCGGGATCTGGACCTGGGTGGGGATCGGCTGGAGCGGGCTCGGCTGCTTCTGCGCCGCTCCCGTCTCCGACGGATTCGTCTCCTCCAGCTCCGGCGGCGGGACCGTGTCGTCCGTCTCCGGGATGATCACGTCCGCCGGCGGCTCCAGGGGCTGGCCGCCGCCCGAGCCGTCGGTGGGCGTCACCTGCGAGCGGTTGCCCACGGCGACGACCTCGGTGGGCTTGTCGGCGTTCGCCTGGACGACGACCGCGCCGGCCACGACCAGGAGCGCCGCCGCGGCCGCGCCCGAGAGGGCGAACGTCAGGGTGCGGCGATGCTTGGCCGCCTGACCGCCCTCCCCGTCCGGTCCGTTCTGCCCGCCCGGACCGGTGGGGCCGGTGGGACCGCCCTGCCGCCGGGTGGGCCCGGCCGGGCCGTTCCCGCCGCCGTGCGGCCCTTGGGCGCCGGGGTGTCCGGCTGCGGGGTGCTGGGCGCCGGGATGTCCGGCTCCGGGGTGCTGGGTGCCGGGGTGGCCGAAGGGGGGCGCCTCCCGGCCCGGCCAGGCACCCTGAGGGCCTCCGCCGGGCGCCGCGGGGTGACCGCCGCCCGCGCCGGGCTGACCGCCCGGCGCCGCCTGCGGCATGCCGGGATGCTGCGCGCCCGCCTGCTGAGCTCCGGCGGGGTACGGGGCGCCGGGGTGCTGACCACCGGGCTGCGGACCGCCGGGCTGAGGGCCACCCGCCTGGGGAACGCCCTGATGGGGGGCTCCCTGGTGAGGAGCATCGTGCTGAGGACTGCCGTGCTGAGGAGCGCCGGGGTGCTGGCCGCTCGGGTGCGGGCCGCTCGGGTGCGGGCCGCTCGGGTGCGGGCCGCTCGGGTGCGGGCCGCTCGGGTGCGGGCCGCTCGGGTGCGGGCCGCTCGGGTGCGGGCCCGCGGGCTGCTGCGGCACGTGGGGGAGCTGGGCGCCCGTCTGGTGCGGGCCGGCGACCTGAGGCCCGCCGGGGACGGCCTGGCTCCCCGGAACGGCCTGGCTGCCCGTGACCGGCTCGACCGCCGCCCTGGGCGCCGGCTGCCCGGTGAGCCGCACGATCAGCTCGTCCGCGCTCGGCCGCAGCGCCGGGTCCTTGGACAGGCACAGGGCCACCAGCTCGCCGAGCGTCCCGTCCATCCCGCCGAGCTGCGGCTCCTCGTGCAGGATGCGGTTCATCACCACGGGGATGGAGTCGGAGCCGAACGCCGGCGTGCCCGTCGCGGCGTACACCATGGTGACGCCCCACGCGAACACGTCCGCGGCCTCCGACACCGCGGAGCCGCTGAGCTGCTCCGGCGCGAGGTACGACGGCGTGCCCATGGCCATGCCGGTGGCCGTCGCGCCCGGCGAGTCGAGCGCCCGCGCGATGCCGAAGTCGATCACGACCGGGCCCTCGGGGCCCATGAGCACGTTGGCCGGCTTCAGGTCGCGGTGCAGGATCCCGGCCCGGTGGATGGCCGCCAGCGCGGTCGCGGTGCTGATCGCCAGCCGCTCCAGGGCGGCCCCCCGGCGCGGCCCCTCGTTGATGACGAGCTCACGCAGCGACGGCCCGGGCACGAACTCGCTGACGATGTACGGCCGGCTGCCCTCCAGGTCGGCGTGGAGCACGGGGGCGGTGCAGAACCGGGCGACCCGCTGGGCCACGGCCACCTCCCGCAGGAAGCGGGTGCGGGCGTCGGGGTCGGCGACCGCCGCATGGTGCAGCAGCTTGACCGCCACCTGCTCGCCGGAGTCGCTACGGCCGAGATAGACGACTCCCTGGCCCCCCTCGCCGAGACGGCCCAGGAGGTCGTAGGCCCCCAGCCGTCGCGGGTCGTCCGCCGCCAACGGCTGGTACTGATCCACGTTGAACCCCCATGACCACGCATGATTTATCAACAACTGGGGCAGAACGCTACCAGCGTGGTGCTTGGTGCGTGGCCCGGCCTTGCGTTTTCTTTCACGATTTGTCGGCTCATGTCAGCGTTTGTGTACGGATTGTGGCCAGGACCACGCCCGTCGTCATGCCCGGAATCCGGAGGAACGGCTCAGATCGCCTTGCCCGGGTTGAGGATGCCCAGCGGGTCGAACACCGCCTTGATCCCGTGCTGCACCTCCCGCGTGACCGGCCCCGCCTCCAGCGCCAGCCACCGGCGCTTGAGCAGGCCGACCCCGTGCTCGCCGGTCAGCGTGCCGCCGAGCTCCAGCGCCCGGGTGAAGACCTCGTCGGCCGCCGCCCACACGCTCGCCGGCGGCTCGGCCAGGCCGTGCTCGAAGATGAACACCGGGTGCAGGTTTCCGTCGCCGGCGTGCGCGACCGTGCAGATCCGCACGTCGTGCCGGGCCCCGGCCGCCTCGATCGCGCCGATCATCTCGGGCAGCACCGAGCGGGGCACGCACACGTCCTCCACCAGGCACGCCCCGAGCCGCTCCTTGGCCTCGTAGGCCATGCGGCGCACGCCGATCAGCTCCTCGGTCTCCTGCGGGCTGGAGGAGACGGCCACGAACGACGCCCCGTTCTGCACGCACAGCCGCTCCATCCGCTCGACGGCGGCCTGGCCGTCGGAGGCGTCTGACTGGCCGATGAGCATGGCGTTCACCCCGGGCTCCAGGCCGATGTGGCGCCAGTCGTCGATCGCCTCCAGCGTCGCCCGGTCCAGCAGCTCCATCAGGGACGGCTGGCAGCCGGCCGCCATGATGGCCGACACGGCCGCGCCCGCCGCGCGCAGCGACCCGAACTCCGCGGCGAACGTCGCCGGCGGGGCCGCGGGCGCGCGGCGCAGCCGTACCGTGGCCGAGGTGATGACGCCGAGCGTGCCCTCCGAGCCGACGAACAGCCCGGTCAGGTCGTAGCCCGTGACGCCCTTCATCGTGCGGCGGCCGGTGTGGAGGACGCGGCCGTCGGCCAGCACCACCTCCAGGCCCAGCGCGGAGTCGCGCGTCACGCCGTACTTGACGCAGCGCAGCCCGCCCGCGTTGGTCGCCAGGTTCCCGCCGATCGTGGAGATCTCGTATGACGACGGGTCCGGCGCGTACATGAGCCCGTGCTCCCGGGCCGCCCTGTCCAGGTCGGCGGTGATCACGCCGGGCTCCACGACGGCGATCTCGTCGGCGGGGGACAGCTCCCTGATGGCCGTCATGCGCGCCAGCGACAGGACGAGCGCGCCCTCGGTGGCCGTGGCCGCCCCGGCGAGGCCCGAGCCGGCGCCGCGCGGGACGACCGGGACGCGGTGCTCGCCGGCCCAGCGCAGCGTCGCGACGACGTCGTCGCGGGAGGCGGCGAGCACCACGCCGACGGGCTGGCCGGGCTCGACGAACGTGCGGTCACGGGCGTAGGAGGCGGCCACGTCGGGATCGGTCACGACTCGGCCGGCGGGCAGCGCGTTCACCAAGGCGTCTATGGGTCTCACATGAAGAACCTTACGGTTTGCGTGGATCGAGGCTTGAGGCCAGACTGCCCGGGTGGAAGTGACGTGTCCGGTGTGTTCCCAGGTTGACCAGGTCATCGCAGTCCCGGGAGCGGTGGCGGCGGGGACCACGTACCGGATCGGGCGCGTCCGCCTTCCCGGGGAGCGCGAGATCGCCGACCTGCCGGCCGCCGTGTCGCTGGGCGCCACGAAGCACCTGATGAGCCGTACGCAGCTCGCGGTGTGGATGTCGTTCCCCAGCCGCCAGTACGCGCCCTGGGTGCGCAACCAGGGCTACATCCTGCTCGGCGTGGCCGCCCTCGTGCACCTGGTGGTGTCGCTGGTGATCGCGATGGGCAAGGACTCGAACTGGGGCGAGGTGCTGCTCGCCCCGTTCTGCCTGACCGGCCTGTTCTGGGGGTTCGGCCTGCTGCAGGTGCTCGGCTCGTACGGGGCTCGCAGGCGGGACGAGGCCGAGGCGCCCGCCCGCGAGCAGGCGCTGCAGGTGTGGGAGCGCCTGCGTTACTGCTCGCGCGACAACGTGGTCTTCGAGCCCGGCGTCGGCGTCTCGGTGCACCCGAGCGAGACCCGCGACTACATCTTCGGCTTCAGGCGCGGCGGTCGCGCCTGAAGCCCGCCGGCCGGGCGGACCCGGGGGTCAGGCGCCGTGCTCGTCGGCGACGAGCCGCGCGCACACCGCGAGGCCGGTGATGGCCTGCTCCAGCTCGTCCAGCCCCGGGAAGGTGGGCGCGATGCGGATCACGCGGTCGTCGGGGTCCTGGCCGTACGGGTGGGTGGCGCCGGCCGGGGTGAGCGCGATGCCCGCCGCCTTGGCCTTGGCCACCACCTCGGCGGCGTGCGGCACCTCCAGGCTGACGAAGTAGCCGCCGATCGGGCTGGTCCAGGTGGCCAGGCCGCCCAGCTCCTTGGTCAGCACCCGGTCGACCAGCTCGAACTTCGGCCACACCAGCTCGGCGTGGCGCCGCATGTGCGCGGCCACGCCCTCGGCGTCGCGCAGGAACTCGACGTGACGCAGCTGGTTGATCTTGTCGGGGCCGATGGACTGCTTGCCGGTGTTGTGCAGGAACCACTCGACGTTCGCCGGGCTGGAGCCGAAGAAGGACACGCCGCTGCCCGCCAGCGTCACCTTGGAGGTGGAGGCGTAGACGAAGACGCGGTCGGCGTGGCCGTGCTCGGCGGCCAGCGCCAGCAGGTCGGCCAGCTCCGCCGGGGTGTCGGTGAGGTGGTGCACCGCGTAGGCGTTGTCCCAGAAGATCCGGAAGTCGGGCGCGGCGGCCGGCATGGCGGCCAGTCTGCGCACCGTCTCGTCGCTGTAGGTGGCGCCGGACGGGTTGCTGTACTTCGGCACGCACCACATGCCCTTGACGCTCGCGTCGGTGGCCACCAGACGCTCGACCACGTCCATGTCGGGGCCGTCGGCGTTCATCGGGACGGGCACCATCGTGATCCCGAACCGCTCGGTGATCGTGAAGTGCCGGTCGTATCCGGGCACGGGGCACAGGAACGTGACCTTCGGCTCCTCCACCCAGCGGCGCGTGGCGCCCGGCACCGCGTCGAGCAGCGCGAACGCGACCGTGTCGTGCATCAGGGCCAGGCTGGAGTTGCCCCCGACGACGAGTTGGCCGGCCGGCACCTGGACCAGCGGCGCGAACAGCTGGCGCAGCTCGGGCAGGCCCTGGAGGCCGCCGTAGTTGCGGCCGTCGGTCCCGTCGGCCGCGCGGTAGGACGTCGGCAGACGGAGCATGTCGTTGGAGAGATCCAGCTGGCGCGGGGACGGCTTGCCGCGGGTGAGGTCGAGCGAGAGGCCACGCTGGACGAGTTCGGCGTAGTCGCGCTGAGCGTTCACGAGATCTTCTCCTCCGGATGGGTCGGATACGAAGGATAGAAGACGCGGTTCCGGGAGCAGGAATCGGTTTCGGCATGTGGACGGCCCGCCAGCGACGAATCAGCGCGAACGGCTTCACGCGGAGCGATCGGTGGCGTGCAATGGAGGGGCATCGGGGGGCACCGGGGGACCGGCAAGGCAGGGCACCACTCCGCACAGGAGGGAGCAGTCGTGACGACTGTTCGCGAGACCTCGATCGCCCAGGTCAGGCGGCGCCGTACCGGCACCGTGATCGTCTCCTGGCTCACCACGACCGACCACAAGGTCATCGGCTACCTCTACCTGATCACGTCGTTCGCCTTCTTCCTGGTGGCCGGGGTCATGGCCATGGTGATCAGGGCCGAGCTGGCCCAGCCGGGCATGCAGCTCGTCAGCCAGCACCAGTACAACCAGCTCTTCACGATGCACGGCACCGCGATGCTGCTCATGTTCGCCACGCCGCTGTTCGCCGGGTTCGCCAACGTGGTGATGCCCTTACAGATCGGCGCGCCGGACGTGGCGTTCCCGCGGCTGAACGCGGTGGCGTACTGGCTGTTCCTGTTCGGCAGCCTGATCGCAGTGGCCGGGTTCTTCACGCCGGGCGGCGCGGCCGACTTCGGGTGGTTCGCCTACACGCCGCTGTCCACGGCGACGTACTCGCCGACCATGGGCGGCGACCTGTGGATCATGGGGCTCGCGCTGTCGGGCCTGGGCACGATCCTCGGGTCGGTCAACTTCATCACCACGATCATCGGGATGCGCGCCCCGGGCATGACGATGTTCCGGATGCCGATCTTCACCTGGAACGTCCTGCTGACCAGCATGCTCGTGCTCATGGCGTTCCCCGTGCTGGCCGCCGCGCTGCTCGTGCTGGAGTCGGACCGCAAGCTCGGCACGCACGTGTTCGACGGGGCGAACGGCGGCCCCATGATCTGGCAGCACCTGTTCTGGTTCTTCGGCCATCCCGAGGTCTACATCATCGCGCTGCCGTTCTTCGGCATCGTCACCGAGGTCATCCCCGTCTTCAGCCGCAAGCCGCTGTTCGGCTACATGGGCCTGGTGGGGGCGACGATCGCCATCGCGGGCCTGTCGATGACCGTGTGGGCGCACCACATGTTCCCCACCGGCCAGGTGCTGCTGCCGTTCTTCTCGTTCATGACCTTCCTCATCGCCGTGCCGACCGGCGTGAAGTTCTTCAACTGGATCGACACCATGTGGCGCGGCCACATCAGTTTCCAGACGCCGATGCTGTTCGCGATCGGCTTCCTCGTCACGTTCCTGCTGGGCGGCCTGACCGGCGTCATCCTCGCCTCGCCGCCGCTGGACTTCCCCATCAGTGACACCTACTTCGTGGTGGCGCACTTCCACTATGTGGTGTTCGGCACGGTGGTGTTCGCGATGTTCGCGGGCTTCTACTTCTGGTGGCCCAAGATGACCGGCCGCATGCTGAACGACCGGCTCGGCAAGGTGCACTTCTGGACCCTGTTCGTCGGCTTCCACACGACCTTCCTCGTCCAGCACTGGCTGGGCGTGCTCGGCATGCCCCGCCGCTACGCCGACTACGGCGCCGCCGACGGCTTCACCACGTTGAACCAGATCTCGTCACTCGGCGCGTTCCTGCTGGGGCTGTCCACGCTGCCGTTCCTCCACAACGTCTGGAAGACCGCCCGCACCGCGCCGCGCGTGACCGTGGACGACCCGTGGGGCTTCGGCAACTCGCTCGAATGGGCCACCTCGTGCCCGCCGCCGCGGCACAACTTCACCTCCATGCCGCCGATCCGATCGGAGCGTCCCGCCTTCGACCTGCACTACCCGCACAGGTCTCCTCAGGGAGAGCAGGGCTAGGGCGGTCACGGACCCTTATTCTGAATTGTCCTAAATACATCACATTTCAACAACGCCCTTTACGTCCGCTTTACTCACCCTCTAACGTCCGGCATTGCACACCCCAAGGCCATGCGCCCGGCGATCCCGGGCAGAGAGGGTTCCTGGTGCCCAGCACGAAGCGCCTGTTAACAGCCATGCCGGCGGCGGCCCTGCTCGCTGCCGCGCTCACAGTCCCCGCGGCAACCTCCCAGGCCGCAGCGTCGGCGGCCGTGTACGAGCCGACCGCGGCCGACTACTACATCAACTACGCGCCGCCGCGCGACGAGCCCGAGCCGGGCGACCCGCCGTCCCCGAACAGCAGGCGCGCCCGCGCCCAGTCGCCGGCGCAGAAGGCCGACCGGAAGTACATCGAGGGCAATCCCGCCGCCGCCCGCGTCCTCGCGGCGCGCGAGCAGCAGGCCATCAAGACGGGCCGAAACCCCGCTGAATTCATCTTCAAGAACGCGAAGCAGTCAAAGACCGCCAAGCTCCTCACGCTGCTCGTCGAGTTCAACGAGAACGCCAACGACGACTTCTCCGGCTTCAACCGGCTGGCCACCCCCGACAGCGCCCCCGACGACTGCGTCGTCGAGCCGCCCGGCACCCTGAAGAACGGCCCGCTGCACAACAAGATCCCGGACCCGGCCACGCTGCCGCACCAGGACAACAACTCGTTCTGGGTCAAGGACTTCAGCACCGAGCACTTCAACAAGATGCTCTACACCGACAAGGGCATCACCGAGCGCGTCCGCCCAGACCTGAAGGACCCGCGCGACGGCAAGCCCGGCATCGACATCTCCGGCTTCACGATGAAGAAGATGTACGAGGAGATGTCCAAGGGCGCCTACTCCGTCACCGGCTCCGCCGTCGGCTGGATCAAGGCGCCGCACTCCGAGGCGTGGTACGGCGCGGCGGCCTGCGGCGGCGCGCCCCAGGACATGTCCGGCCACCCCGACAACCCGACCGGGGCCGGCCAGCTCGCCATCGACGCGGTCAACGTCCTCTCCCAGACCCAGCCGAGCTTCCCCTGGGCCGACTACGACGTCGAGGACGTCTCCGACGCCGACGGCGACGGCAACTACGCCGAGCCCGACGGCGTGATCGACCACCTCGTGCTCGTCCACGCCGGCAAGGACAAGTCCTCCGACGGCGGCGCCGAGGGCACGTACGCCATCTGGGCGCACTCCAGCGCGGTCGCCGGCGGCTACCAGGTCCCCGGCACCGACAAGAAGATCTCCAACTACATCGTGCAGCCCGAGGACTCCGGCGTCGGCGTCTTCGCCCACGAGTACGGCCACGACCTCGGCCTGCCCGACCTGTACGACACCAGCGGCGCCGCCAGCTCGGCCGTGGACTTCTGGGACCTCATGTCCAGCGGCTCCCACTCCGGGCCGATCTTCCAGTCGATGCCCACCCACATGGGCCTCTGGGACAAGTGGGTGCTCGGCTGGGCCAACCCGAAGGTGTTCGAGCCGGGCGACGCCGCCAAGCTCGTGACCGTCGGCCAGTCGTCGCGCACGCCGAAGCTCACCCAGGACGGCGTCCGCGTCAACCTCGCCTCCACGCCGCTGAAGATGATCGACCCGCACAGCGGCGCCAACGCGTGGTGGTCCGGCATGGACCAGGAATGGGCCAACGTCCACCTCACCCGTGACGTGCCCGTCCCCGCCGGCACCGACGTCCGCTTCTGGATGTGGAACAACTACGAGATCGAGGAGGACTGGGACTTCGGCTTCGTCGAGGTGTCCACCGACGGCGGCCAGACCTGGGCGCAGCAGAAGGTGTACGACGAGGCGGGCAACGAGGTCACCACCGCCGAGGACTACCCGGACCCGAACAAGAACCTCAAGACGTTCGGCAACAAGAAGTACGGCCTCACCGGCAACACCAACGGCTGGCGGCACGACTACGTCAACCTGACGCCGTTCGCGGGCAAGAGTGTCAAGCTCCGCCTGACGTACAACAGCGACGCGGCCTTCACCCCGCGCGGCTGGCACGCCGACGACTTCCAGCTCACCAACGGCGGCACCGCCGTGTGGAGCGACGACGTCGAGAACGGCGACAACGGGTGGAAGGCCACCGGCGGCACCTTCACCAACACCAGCGGCCAGGGCTGGACCATCAACAACGGCTCTCGCGAGGTCTCCCGCTTCTACCTCGCCGAGTGGCGCAACTTCGACGGGTTCGACAAGGGCCTGCAGTTCGCCTACGACAGCACGTACTCGCGTGACGGCGCGTGGAAGGTCCAGAAGGTCAAGTACAACGCCCCCGGCCTGCTGATCTGGTACCGCGACTCCACGTTCACCAACAACTCGATCGCCAACAACCTGGAGCTTTCGCCGAGCATCGGCTCCAAGGGCAGCCTCCTCGTGGTCGACTCCCACTACGACCCGCTGCGCCGCACCGGCACGGCGGCCGCCAAGGACCCGACCCGGCACAAGAACATGGAGGGCCGCTCGCAGTCGTCCAACGCCGCCTTCTCCTTCGGCAAGACGTACCCGTTCAAGGAGTGCCTGGAGGCCGCGGACGAGCCGTTCAGCGAGTACTGCACGGACGTCCCCGCGCTGAAGGGCGTGCCTGCCTTCACCGACGCCAAGACCTGGTACCCGGGCTTCGAGGTGCAGAACGGCAGCCTGTACTACCGCGACTTCGACGCCTCCACGGTGGTGCCGTCCAAGGGCGACCAGCAGTACAGCACCCGCGTCGTGCACCTCGACGGCACCCCCGCCACCGAGCTGTACGGCACGGACCTCGGCAACGGCCACAAGCTCGGCACCGGCAACCCCGGCGACGAGGGCAAGGCCCTGGGCGTCCAGTTCAAGCTGGTCTCCCCGCTGCCGGGCAACCTGGGCGCCGTCGTCCAGGTGATCCCGCCGAAGAAGTGAATCCCGGCCTGTCCCTGTAGGCCGGATCTGCAGGCCCTGTCCGTAGGGCCGCCGGGGCGACCGGCGGCCCTACGATGGGACACCATGAGCGAACTGCGCACCAAGGCCGAGCACACCGAGGCGATCCGCAAGGACCGTCGCGTGGCGGTGGTGATCAACACTCGCTCGCGCCGTGGCCGGCGCCACTACGTCGAGGTGATCGAGCAGCTCCACGACCTCGGGTTCGAGCCGCTGGCCGAGATCGGCGTCTACAACCCCAAGCGGCTGCGAGAGCTGCTCGACACCGCGCTCGCCACCCGCCCCGACCTGCTCATCGTCGGCGGCGGCGACGGCACGCTCTCCTCCGCCGTCCGCCACGTCGCCCACCGCGACGTCGCCCTCGGCGTACTGCCGCTCGGCACCACCAACAACTTCGCCCGCAGCCTCGGCCTGCCGCTCGACCTGCAGGGCGCGATCCGGGTGTTCGACACGGGCAAGGTCGCCGACATCGACCTGGGCATGGCCGACGACCGGCCGTTCGCCAACCTGGCCAGCTTCGGGGTGTCGGTCGAGGTGGCCGGCAAGGTCAAGCCGTGGCTCAAGCGCATCCTCGGCCGCCCCGCCTACCCGCTCACCGCCCTCACGGTCCTGCCGGGGCACCGGCCGTTCCGGGCCTACATCACGGTCGACGACCAGCGGCACGAGCTGCTCACCCACCAGCTCAACATCGCCAACGGCCGCTTCCACGGCGGCTGGCAGGTCGCCAAGGACATCAGCATCGACAACGGCATGCTCGTGGCCTACCAGCTCGGGTCCGGCAAGAAGCTGCGGCTGCTCGGCGAGACACTGGCCCGCGCCACGACGGGCCGCTGGCGCAGCCTCGCCGGCGGTCCCTTCGTCGTGGGCCGCGAGATGCTGCTGGAGACCGACCCGCCGATGGCGGCGGACGTGGACGGCGAGGTACGGCTGCGCACCCCGATCCGCCTCCGCGTGGTCCCCAACGGCGTCCGCGTCATGGTCCCCGCCTCCTTCGAGGACCGCTGACCCGCGCGAAGCCGGCTCGGTCAGGCGGCTGACTCACTGTTCCAGGTGGAGCCGGATCTCATCGAGCCGTTCGGCGAGGAAGGCGCGTTCGACGTCGTTGTCGCTCAGGGTCAGGGCCTCCTCGTACGCCTCGGCCGCCTGCGACCATCGGCGCAGCTGCCGCAGGAAGTCGGCGCGGGCGGCGCTCAGGTAGCCGTAGGTGGCCAGCGCCGGATCGGCGAACAGCGGCGTCAGCGCGTCGAGGCCGGCCCGCGGGCCGTCGCGCAGGCCCACGGCCACGGCACGGTTGAGCTCCACCACCGGTGAGGGCCACAGCCGAAGCAGGACGTCGTACAGCCCGACGATCTCCCTCCAGTCGGTGTCCTGCCAGGTCGGCGCCTCCGCGTGCACCGCGGCGATCGCGGCCTCGACGGCGTACCTCGTCGGTTGTCGCCGGCGCAACGCGTCGGTCAGCAGGCCCGTGCCCTCGTCGATCAGCCGGTGGTCCCAGCGCGTGCGGTCCTGCTCCGAGAGCAGCAGCAGGCGACCCGTGGGGGACAGCCGGGTGTCCGCACGCGCGTCGATGAGCAGCATGAGGGCGAGCAGGGCACTGATCTCGGCGTCGTTCGGCATGAGGAGGTGCAGCAGGCGCGCCAGGCTCAGCGCGCCGTCCACCAGGTCCCGGCGAACAAGGTGGGAGCCGACCGGCGCCGTATGGCCGGTGGTGAAGATCAGATGTACGACCTCCAGGACGGCGCTGACGCGTTCGGCGAGCTGGTCCGGCGACGGCACGCGGTACGGGATCCGCGCCACGGCGATCTTCTTCTTGGCGCGGGTGACGCGCGCGGCCATGGTGGCCTCGGGCACCAGGAACGCGCGGGCCACCTCGGCCGTCGACAGACCGCACACCAGCCGCAGCGTCAGGGCGATCTGGGCGTCACGGGACAGGGCGGGATGACAGCAGGTGAACACGAGCCGCAGACGGTCGTCGTCGAGGGCGTCCTCGGGGCCGGGCACCGACTCGTCCGCGACGAGCAGCGGCAGCGCCCTCCGCGCCACCGCCTCACGGCGCAACACGTCACGGGCCCGGTTGCGCGCGGTGGTCGTCAGCCAGGCGCCGGGGCGATCGGGAATGCCCGAGGACACCCAGCTCCGCAACGCCTGCGCGTACGCCTCCTGCGCGCACTCCTCCGCGAGATCGAGGTCCCGGGTCAGGTGGGCCGTGGCGGCCAGCACCCGGGACCATTCGCGGCGGTGCGCCTGCGCGACCGCCGCGACGACCTCCTCGGTCATCCGTGCTCCACCACCGGGCGGATCTCCACCCCGCTGTGACCGGCGGAGGCCTCGTACAGCCGTGTGGCCAGGGTCATCACCTCGTCGAGGTCGCCGGCTTCGATCAGGTAGTAGCCGCCCACCGCCTCCTTGGTCTCGAGGAACGGTCCGTCCGTCGTGGTGGCCCGGCCCGCGGCGTCCGCGCGCAGCGTGGTGGCGACGCTCGCCGGCTCCAGCTCATGCGTGTCGAGGACCGCGGGACCGGCCGCCGCGACGAGCGCACGATGACCCTCGGCGAGTTCCTGCCGCTCCTGGGCGGACATCGCGGCCCACTTCCGCTCGTCGCCGTAGATGAGGATCAGATACTTCGCCATGTCGACCATCCCATCATGTGGAGCCCGGATGGGCTCGCCTACTGGTGCGACGAGCGCGACGGGCCCCGAATCGACACCCGAGGGATGATTCTTGGGCAACTCCTCGAACGTCACTCCTGTTCGGTGCCGAGGTAGGCGAGGGCGGCGACCACCGCGGCCTGGACGCCGGTGTCCAGGGTGGGCTGGATGACGGGTGCGGAGGCGGCGCTGTGGTTGACCGGGATGTCGGTGGCCAGGGTGCCCCTGCGGGCCGCGGTCTCGAAGGCGGCGGGATCCACGCAGCCGATGCCCCAGTAGGTGAACGGCACGCCGAACGCCTTCGGGATCTCGCTGAAGTCCTCGCTGGCCGTCTGCAGGTCCAGCGCCCCGCTCCGGAGGTGCGGACGTTGAGCTGGATCTCGGCCGACTCCGGGATGTTGTTGGGGTTGGTGCCGGCGTGGATGCTGCCCACGGTGAGCACCGCCGGGCTGAGCGGGGCCACCTCGCGGGAGACGACCGTCTGCAGCCGGACCACGAGCATCGAGGCCATCACCACCGGATCGACGCCCTTGTCCAGCGCCGAGCCGTGGGCCGAGCGCCCGTACAGGGTGACCCGGTAGTTGTCGGCGGCCGACAGCGCCGGCCCCGGTCGGGTCAGCACCCGCCCGGCGGGATAGGGCAGGACGTGCTGGGCCAGGCACACGACCGGACGGGGGACGCGGTCGGTCAGCCCGTCGGCGATCATGCGGTCGGCGCCGTCACCGGGTTCCTCGGCGGGCTGGAACAGCGCGATGAACGTGCCGCTCCAGGCGTCCTTGACCTGGGCCAGCAGCCGCGCCGCGCCGAGCAGGCAGGTGACGTGCATGTCGTGGCCGCAGGCGTGCATGACCGGCCGGCCGTCGCCGTCGGTGGCCGTGCTCGCGTACGGCAGGCCGGTCCGCTCCTTGATCGGCAGGGCGTCCATGTCGGCGCGGAACAGCACCCCCGGGCCGGTGCCGTTGACCAGCACGCCGACCACGCCCGTGCCGCCGACGTGCTCGTGCACCTCGTACCCGCACGCCCGGAGCCGCCCGGCCACCTTGGCGGAGGTGCGCCTCTCCTGGTGTCCGAGCTCGGGATGGGCGTGCACGTCGCGATAGCAGTCCTCCAGGTCGGCGCGGATCGTGTCCAGCTCGGCCAGCACCCGGCTCGCGCTCGTCTTCCCGCCTGACATCGGCTGCTCCCCATCCACGCCGTGGGTAACGCTCAGGGATGTTTCCGCCGTGGCCGCTCGATCAGGTCAGGGGTCCGGCAATGGCTTCGGCAAGGCCGTAGGCGGCCCTGCCGTCCGCGCCGGTCGTGCTCTCTACGCTCCTGCCTGTGCGGATCGAAATGATCACGACCGTGCTGGACCTGATCGGGGTGTTCATCAACGCGTTGCTCGGTGGGTCGGTGGCGCGCAGGCGCGAGCTGGACCTGTTCGGGTATGTGGTGATCGGGACGGTGTCCGGGCTCGGTGGCGGCCTGATCCGCGATGTGCTCCTCCAGCACGGGCCGCCCCTTGCCCTGACCAACCCGCTCTACATCCCCATCGCTCTGGCCGGGGCCGTGGTGGCGTTCCTGCTGGCGTTCACCGAGGAGGACTGGAGCCGGTTCTTCTACGTGCTGGACGCGATCGCGCTGTGCGTGTGGGCCGCCGCGGGGGCGCAGCGCACCCTGGCGACCGGGCTCGCCTGGCTGCCGGCCGTCCTCCTGGGGACCGTCACCGCCGTCGGCGGCGGGGCCACCCGTGACCTGATTTCCTACTGGCGGGGCTGGAACCTGCCCGGGGGGCTGGAGTGGCAGCCCCGCGACGTCATCGGGAAGATCGCCCACCCGCCGTTGCCCGGCCGGCGCCGCCAGAGGCAGAAGCCCGACCCCGGCGACCGGAGCGATTGACCACCCGCCGCAGAGCGGCTGCTGCCCATGGAGCGAGCGGGTGGGAGTGGCCGCCGTACCCAGAAGTGTCGGCACCGCTGGTTACTGTCCCCGCCATGGATCACTGGGACGAGATCAGGAAGCTGATCGAGAAGCGGCACGCCGACCGGCTCGCCGAGCGGGTCAAGGCGCTGGACGACGTGGCCCGCGCGGACGTCGCGGCCCGATTACCGGCACTGCGCAAGGAGCTGCGGGGCTGGTTCGATCAGTGGGACGACGGCCTGGTCGACTACGCGCCGGTGCTGCGGGTGGCGGGCGCCGCCACCTTCGGCGGCGCGGCGGCCGTGGCGTCCTGGCTGTACCGGCGCGACTTCGCGCCGCAATGGGCCGGCCCCGACAACGACGTGGACCTCATCCTCACGGTGATCGCGGACCGGCCCGCCGCCTGGCGTGCCGACCTGGCCGAGCGGCTGACGCTGCGCATCCGCGCCTCGGACGACCGCGGCATGCCGCTCGCCCTGGCGCTGCTCCGCGAGACCGGCGTCGAGCCGCCGCCGCACGACCCGCTGGTGGCCGGATGGGTGGAGCGCGGGCCGTCGCGACTGGGCGACGACCCGCTGCTCGACCAGCTGCTCCCGCGGCTGTTCGAGGCCCAGGGCGTGGGGCGGGTGCTCCAGTGGGAGAAGGACCCTGGAGAGGGCTGGCTCGGCGCTCTGACGGAGCTGGCCGAGGCGGGGCGGGTGAAGCGCGAGGCGCTGATCGAAGGCTGCGTGCGCCGCTTCCTGCTCGGTGGCACAGCACGAGACCTGCGGTTCTTCGTCCATCTGCACGAGGCTCTGAACCCTTCTCCCACCGAGACGGCCTCCCGCGCTCGCGACTATCTGCGCCTGCTGCCCGCATCGCCCGGTCCGGTCGCCGAGCTGGCCATGAAGCGCCTGCGCGCCTGCGACGACCTGGGCGCCGACGATCTCGCCGAGGCGTGGGACTCGCTGCTGTTCCGCTCCGAGCGCAAGCTGGTGCGCGCCGGGCTGTCGTGGCTGGACCGCTCTGTCCGTCACACGTCCGCGCTGGCCGGCATGGTGGCCGCGCCGCTGGCCCGCGCGTTCGGGGCCGACTCCATCGAGCTCCAGGAGACGGCCGTCGGGCTGGCCCTCGCCCACGCGGAGGGCATGAGCGAGGAGGGGCGCGCCACCGTACGGGAGGCGATCGAGCTGCTCGCGCCCGAACCCGGCCACCGGGCGGCCGCGGTGTTCGGGGGAAGCGTGGCCGAGGCTGCGCCCTCGTTCGTACCGTCGCTGCCCGACCCGGCCGAACGCGTCCGCGGCGTCGAACCCCCGATCGAAACCGTCGAGGAGTTCGTCCGGCCGAGCGCGGAAGGGACGTACTCGTGGCAGGCGTGGGAGCGGCTGCTGGCCGGGTTCGTCACGCTCGCGTCCCGTGACCGGGCAGCCATGAAGGCGACGCTACGGCCGCTGATGATCGGCGCGTATACCGGGGCGTACCACGGGGAGAGCTGGGAACGGGCCGAGGAGTGGCTCCAGGGCGCGATGCACTCCCTCACCGCGACCGCGCCCGTCCGGGACGCCTGGCGGCGCTTCATGCCGAAGACCCGCCTGCCCGCGCCGCACCGGCTCCTGCTGCACCGCGTGGCCGAGATCCTGCGGGCCGTCGAGCAGGACACCCTCCCGCCGCTGCTGCTCGCCACGCCCACGCACAGCACGGGACACGTGGCGGCGGCCGAGTTGGTCCGGCGGCTGGAGGTCGTCGAGGCGGCCGGGGCCAAGCCGCCGGCCGCCGACCTTCAGCAGGCGCTGCTACGGCTGCCACGCGTCTCCGAGCCCGGGGTGGCGGAGCGGGCGGCTCGCCTGACCTCCGCCGCGGGCCGGATCGTCGCCGGGTGGACGTGCCCGGAGGTCGAGATCAAGCTGGGGTGGACCTGCGGCGACCACGGCGACGACCATGACTGGCACGACCGCGGCCATCACCACGCCGCGCGTCCGGTGGTGGAGACCACCGTTGAGCTGACCGGCCTGCCGCTGGTGGACCTGATGCTCGGCGTCCCCCGCCACTCGTCCGGGGCACAGCACAGCGACTGGTGGGCCTCCACCCTGCCTTCGCACCGCGAGGTCGCCGCCGCCTCCTTCATGCCGTACGTGCTCGCACGCCACTGGGGCGCTCCCGCCATCGGACCGGAGCAGGCCCGTGCTCTCGTCCGGGCCGACGGGCCGGCCGGTGCGGCGTGCGCGGTGGTGCTCGCCCGCGTCCTGGGCGACCCGCGGATGCCCGAGTCGGTCGACGTCCTGCTGGAGGCCGCCGCGCGGGACGAACTGCCCGCCTCCGAGATCGGCCGCCAGGCCGGGCTCCTCGTGGCGAGCGGAGAGGTCAGGATGGTCGACATGGTCGCCGCGCTCGACGCCGCGGCCAGGCGGGGCGCCCACGCCTCCGTGTGGCGGATCGCCGCCGCGGCGCTGCCTGTGCTGCTGCCCGCTTCCGGCGGGCGCCCGCACAACGGCCTGGCCGAGTTCGTCAGGCTCGCCGTCGTGGCCGCCGAGTGGTGCGGCGCGCACGGCGAGATCCCCGAGGTACGCGACATGGCCGCCCGCAAGGGGAACAGCGGTGTGCTCCGCGAGATCCGCCGGCTGCACGACCGGCTCACCGGCGGCTCCGCCCAGGAAGGACGATCATGATGTCCCATCGCCACAACTGGCCCGCCCGGCCTGACGAGGGCCACCGCATGCGGATGACGATCGGCGACCTGGCCCGCGCCGCCGCCCCGCCGGGCTGGTCCCGGCTCACCGTCCGCCGTTCCCAGGTCGGCGCGCACGCGCTGACCACCCTGATCTGCGACGGCCGCGAGGTCGCCGCCGAGGGCGTCGACGAGCAGTTCCAGCGGCTGCGCGAGCTGTCCTACCGAGCCGATGCCGGCACCTGGTTCACCTGCGAGCTGGAGTTCACAGCCGGGAGCAGGGGCTACACCGGCCATGTCGACTCCTCCGCGCCGCCGTTCGCGGACGTGCCGGCGCCGGCGGCGCTGGCGGAGCTGACCCTGTTTCCCCACGAGGAGCCCCCCGGCTGGTTGCTCGCCGCGCTCCCCACCGCCGCGCCCATCGCGCTGCCCACCGCGTACGGCGACCGCCGCCACCGCCGGCACCGCCACAGCGACCACGAGCCGCCGCCCCCGCCGCCTGCGCCGATCACCGGCGAGCTGGCCTACCGCCCGGCCACGGCCATGACCGCCCACGTCTTCGAGCATCACCAGGAGCCCGACCTGCACGACGTCTACCTGACGGGGCAGGCGGACGAGCCGGAGTGCCTTCTGGTGGGCTGCTCCGCGAACGCCCTCTGGGCGTCGCGCGGGGGCACGCGTGGCACTGGTGGAGGCATGCGCTCCATCACGCTCGACGGCGAGGTGCTCCGGCTGGAGCTGACCCCCGAGGCCGCCGACGCGCTGGAGACCGAGACCGCTTTCGAGGTGCGCCTCGACATGCCGCCCGAGATGACGGCCCGGCTGGCGGCCGTTCTGCCCGGCATGCTGCGGCGCGTCACCGGGGCGCCGGAGCTGATCGGCTTCTGAAGCCTGGTGCCGGCGCGCAGGGCCTCGTCGCACGCGACGCGCCGCGACGAGGTCCTGCGCGCCGGCCGGGCCGTGCTCACTTACGGCGGTCGCCGCGGGAGGGAGCGATGTACACCTTGGCGGCCGGGGGCGGAGTGATGCGCACGCGGCTGCCCCACCCCGTGTAGCGGGTCTCGACGGCGATACTGTCCTCTCCCGCCACGGCGGGGACGAGGAAGGCCGTGGCCGGGTACGACGTGACGAGCCGCTCGGGCAGGCCGCCGGATCCCAGCGTGAGCTTGTACTCCAGCGCGTCGTCGCCCTTCTCCTCCACCACCACGGTGGTCCGGTACCAGGGGGAGATCTTCCACAGCCTGGCGAGGGTGATGTGGCCGGAGTAGGTGCGCCCCGCCCGCCTGCCGCCACTGATCAGCGCTTTCAGTGTGGCCGGCTCGGCGGGATTCACGACCTGGCCGTACCTCCCGCTCATGCCGTTGGTGACCGTCTTCCTGGGGACGAACCAGGTCTTGCCCTTGGGCAGGTCGCCGTAGATGGGAGCGGCGGTGTTGTAGCTCTTCCTGCCGACGGTGATCGTCCGTTCCGGCTCGGCGAGAGCCGTCAGGCCTCCTGGGACGTCGGGTGCTTCGAGGGGTTTCGCGGTGATGTCCGAAGCGACGATCCCGGTCCTGCCGAACTGCAGCGCGCCGGTGCGCCGGAGGTAGGGCGTCCTGCCGTCGAACTTCACGTACGACGTGACGTCGGTGAACCGCACGCCCTTCCCGGCCACCATCTGACGCTGCAGAGCCTTGACGGGGTCGGCCGCCGCGGCGGCGTGCGCGGGAGGGGACGCGGCGCTGAGGAGGGTGGCGGTCATGGCCACGGTGCTCACGCCGGCGATGATGTGCTTCACGGGGGGATTCCTCTGTCCGAATGATGATCATTCATTCTGGCGCATCACCGGGACGCGGACATGCGCGTGCGGACGGCCGCAGGCTCGGCCGGTGGGCATAAAATAGCACGCACGGTCGTGCTAATATCTCGCCATCAGCCAACGGAACAGGGGAGTCGGCATGGGATCCAGTGTGGCGGTCGTCGGGGCGGCGCTCAACGGTGTGTCCAGGGTCTCGGCCCGGCTGGCCGGGGCGGGGGCCTTCGCGCTGTTCCGGGCGCCGCTCGCGCGCGGCAGACTGCGGCCCGGCGAGCGGGAGATGGTCGCCGCCGCGCGCACCGGCTCGCTGGAGGTCAACGGCAAGACCGCCGTCACCTACCTCTGGGGCGACGGCACGCGGCCGGTCCTGTTCGCGCACGGCTGGCAGTCGCGGGGCAGCCGCTGCGCCGATCTCCTCCCCGGCCTTCTGCGGCGCGGGCACAGCGTCGTCGCCTTCGACGCGCCCGGCCACGGGGAGGCCACCGGCCGGACCACCACCATCCTCGAATACCGCGACATCATCACCCGGCTGCACGACCGCTACGGCGACTTCGACGCCGTCGTCGCGCACTCCCTGGGCGTGCTGGCCTCGTTCTTCGCGCTGCGGCACGGAGTCCGGGCCGAGCGGGTGGTCGCCCTCGGCGGCGTCGTGGACTTCGGGTACCTCCTCGACGCGTTCTGCGCCAAGCTCGGGCTGTCCGAGCCGGTGAAGGATGAGCTGCGCGGCCGGATCGAGCGGGACCTCTTCCCCGGTGAGCCGGCCATCTGGACCCGCTTCTCGGTGCTGGACCGCCCCGAGGAGCTGCGCGTCCCGATCCTGGTCCTCCACGACGAGGACGACGACATGGTCACGCCGACCGAGGCGAGCCGCGTCGTCGCCGCGTTCGGGGAGCAGGCCCGGCTGATCACCACGCGGGGGCTCGGCCACCGCCGCATGCTCGGCGACCCCGAGGTGGTCCGGACGGTGCTGGACTTCGTGGCCCCCGAGAGCGACCGCCAGCCCGCCCGGTGAGCCCGCCCAGTGAGGCCGCCCGGTGAGGCCGCCCACTGAGATCGGCTGGTGAGCTGGGCCGGAGTCGCCCGGGTCAGGGGGCGGCGGGCAGCGCGGAGGGGTCGGTGGCGACGGCGCGCAGCCGGCTCAGCACGGCCGTGGCGGCGCGGCGGTAGCAGGCCGGGTCGCCGTGCAGCAGCGACAGGCCGTTGGCCGCTTCGAGCAGGGCGATGACCTCGAAGGCGAGCTGGGGCACGTCGGTGTCCCGCTTCGCCTCGCCGAGGTCCAGCGCCTCGGTGATCGTCTGCTCCACGAAGCGGACCCAGTCGGCCTGGGCCCGCGCGATCGCGTCGCGCACCGCGCCCTCGCGGGCGTCGAACTCGGCGGCGACGGCGTAGAAGAAGCAGCCCCCCGGGAAGACGCGCTGCTCGGAGTAGGCCAGCCAGCTCTGGCACAGCCGCCACACCCTGCCCAGCCCGGCCGGCGCCCGCAGGGCCGGGCGGACGACGTGCTCGACGTACACCTCGGCGGCCGCGCGGACCGTCGCGAGCTGGAGCTCCTCCTTGGCGCCGAAGAGCGCGAAGACCCCGCTCTTGCTGAGGCCGAGCTCCCCGGCGAGCCGGCCGAGCGACAGGCCCTCCAGGCCCTCCACCGAAGCCACCTTCGCCGCGTGGCCCAGGACCAGCCGACGGCTCTCGTTGCCCCGCTCGACGCGCCTGTCGACGCGTGTACCCGCCATCCCCGATCCTCCCGATCGCCGTGCCCGACCACGTCGTCCCATGATAAGTGGACGATCGTACGGTTTGTGGACGGTCGTACGGTCAAGGCGGGGCATGATCATGGGCCGGTTGTACGGTGAACGTATGAACCCTCCCGGATCGTGGTGTGAGCGGCCCGAGCCGCAGGCTCCCTCGTGCGAGCTCCCGTCCCCGTGGAGCAAGCCGGAGCGCCCGGCCGACTGGTGCGACGTCCCCGAGTCGCCGATCAAGTCGCCGATCGTCTCCGTCATCGGCCACTTCCTGAAGGCCGCCGCCAGGCGCTGAGGGGCCGCTGAGCCGACGGGGCCGCCGTCACACGCAGCCGCGGCCCCGCGATCCGCTGCGCCGCGCTCCAGGGCATGGCCGAACGCCCGTGATAGAAGGGCGATCCGGTGGGTAGGCGCCTTCCTCGTCAGAGGAGGCGAGGACGTGAACGAGACCCACAAACTGGTCAATGATCTGTCCGAGCAGGTCACCCGGCTCGTCAAGGACGAGCTGCGGCTGGCGCGGCTGGAGCTGGCCGAGAAGGGCAGGCACGCCGGGTTCGGCGCGGGCCTGTTCGGTGCGGCGGGGATGCTCGCGTTCTTCGGCGGCGCCGCGCTGGTCGCCGCCGTCGCGCTGCTCCTGGCACTGGTCATGCCCGCGTGGGCGGCCACCGCGGTGGTGGCGGGCGCGCTGTTCGTCATCGCGGCCGTGGTGGGGCTGGTCGGCAAGAAGCAGGTGGAACGGGCCAAGCCTCCGATGCCGAGCGAGGCCATCGAGAGCGTGAAGGCCGACATCGACGTGGTCAAGGAGAAGGTGCGGCGATGAGCGAGACGGATCCCGGATACAGCAGCGGCCAGCACGCCGGGGACGTCGGCGCCCACAGGACGACCGTGGGCATGCCGACCGACGAGGAGTCGATCAACGTGCCCCAGACCCGGGCCGGCGCGGCGGAGAACGCCCTCAAGGCCGAGGAGGACCGGGCGGGGCACGAGACGTTCGACCCCGAGCCGCTGGTGCGTGACGAGCGCACGGACGCCATCGAGGGCCGCGAGGGGGAAGCCCGCTCCCAGGGCCCGCAGCAGGTGACACCGGAAGCCAGGCACGGCTCCGGTACGGGCACAGGCGCCAACTCAGGACAGGCGCGCGAGACGACGACGGGACGTCGCGGCCGGGACGGCCGGGACGGCGAGGACGACGACGAGGAGGGACGAGTGCGTAAGCGCATCGAGGAGACCCGCGGGCAGCTGGGCCACACCGTGGCCGAGCTGGCGCACAAGGCGGACGTGAAGCACCGCGCCGGTGACGCGGCCGAGACCGCCAAGGCCAAGGCGGGCGAGATGGCGGGCACGGTCACCGGCAAGGCCAGTGAGATGGCCGGGACGGTCACGGCCAAGGCCGGTGAGGTCGCGGGGACGGTCACGACCAAGGCCGGTGAGGTCGCGGGGACGGTCACGACCAAGGTCCGCGAGGTCACGCCCGACCAGGTGAAGGACGCGGCCGACAAGGTCACCACGCAGGCCCGCAGGCGGCCCGCGCTGCTGGTGGTCGCGGCGGGCGCCCTCGCCGTGTTCGTGCTGCGCCGCGTCATGAGGCGCGACCGGCACAGGTGAGCGCTCCCGAACGTCCCACCGACTTCCCGTGCAGAGCCTGGTGGAGCGTGCTGAAGCGCACGTTCATCGAGTTCAAGGACGACAACGTCCAGGACCTCGCCGCCGCGCTCACCTACTACGCGGTGCTGTCGATCTTCCCGGCGATGATCGTGCTGGTGTCGCTGTTCGGCCTGCTCGGCCGCGACGACACCGCGGTGATCGTGGGCAACCTGGCCGTGGTGGCGCCCGCCGAAGTGCGCGACCTGCTCACGCAGGGTGTGGCGGGCGTCCAGCGGGTCGGGTCGGCGAGCGTGTTCGCTCTCGTCGGCCTGGCCGTGGCCCTGTGGTCGGCCTCCGGCTACATCGCGGCCTTCATCCGGGCCTGCAACGCGATCTACGACATCGGGGAGGGCCGGCCGTTCTGGAAGACCACCCCGCTGCGGATCGGCCTGACCGTCCTGGTGACCGTGCTGCTCGCGGTCGGGGCGATCGCGGTCACCCTCACCGGCCGGCTCGCCGACCTGGCGGGGCGCGCGCTGGGACTGGGCGGAGCGGTGGTGACCACCTGGAACATCGTCAAGTGGCCGGTCCTCGCCCTGATCGCGGCCGGCCTCATCATGGTGCTCTACTGGGCGGCGCCCAACGTGCGCCAGCCGGGCGTGCGCTGGATCAGCCCCGGAGGGCTGCTCGCGGTCGTTCTCTGGGTGATGGTCTCGGCCGGGTTCGCGCTCTACGCGAGCCACTTCGGCTCCTACAACAAGACGTACGGCACGCTCGCGGCGGTCGTGGTGTTCCTCATCTGGCTGTGGCTGTCGAACATGGCGCTGCTGTTCGGCGCCGAGTTCGACGCCGAGCTGATCAGGGAGCGCGCCATCGCCGAGGGCAGCCCCGTGGAGCGGGAGCCGTACGCCGAGCCCCGGGACGCGCCCGAGCCCGATACGCTGCCTGAGTGAAGCGTCGGCCGGCCTCAGCCCTGCTCGTGGTGCTGACCGCCGCCGTCGTCGCGGGATGCGGCGGCGGCGCGGCGGTCAGCGACCTCGGCGTGATCTTCAAGGGCGCCAAGGGCGCGACCGTCCCGGTGGAGCTGCATTCGGGGCAGCGGTTCTCGCTGGCGGTGCCCGACGACCCGGCGGCGGGCGACAGCTGGACCCTGGAGGCGGTGCCCGACGCCCGGGTCGCCTCGTACATCAGCAAGGAGCGCCGGCGCGACGGCTCCCCGGGCACCGCCTACTTCGTGTTCAACACCAAGCGGCCCGGCACGACGAGCGTCAGGCTGTACGACTGCTGGCGCTGCGGCGGCGCGACGTCGCCCCCCACCGAGGAGAGCCGCCTGCGCTCCGGCGAGGCGGTCTTCGACCTCACCGTCACCCCCCGCTGACCCGTCCGGGGGCGCCCGTGTCCTTGATCCGGAGGCGCGGGTCGGGGAGGCTGCGGGCATGGACAACGGCAGCGACTACGGCAGGGACTTCGTACGGGTGCGCGCCGCCGCGGACGGCGCCGAGACGATCTCCTGGTGGACCGGCGACGTGTACGGCTGGCGGCGCGACGACGGACCGCACCACCTGTTCGGCTTCGAGGGCCTCAACGTGGCCCGCGCCGAACGCGGCGACGCCGGTTGGCGGCTGCTGACCCGCGAGGCCGCCGCCTACCTCGACCCTGTCACCCGGGACGTCCTGTCCACCTGGGACAACCCGTTCACCGGCGAGAGCGTCGAGGTGCGGCACGTCTTCAACGACCCCGTCAACCAGCCGCTCGGCGACCGCGCGGTGCCGTTCACCCGCGTCGGCGACCAGGTCGTCTACAACGTGGACGTGCGCCTGGCCTACCCGTCGCCGCTCCCGGTCGCCGACTTCCCCGAGCACTCGGCGGGCGACACCTACCGGGCGATGGAGCTGTTCCAGTTCTTCGCCCGCGCCGCCGATCTGGACTCGGGCGTGGCTGACGTCCCCTGCGTGTTCTCGTGGTGCCGGGTGTCGCCGTGGCTGCCGTGGATGGCGATGGGGCAGCGCGAGGGGGCGCTCGTCTACCACTGCCGGGGCGGCAAGGTCACCGAGGTGCCCGGACGGCTGGCCCGCTTCGCCGGCGAGCGCTTCCTGCGCGCCCCGGAGGCGTGGTCGGCGCCGAACATGACGAGCTGGACCGACTTCCGCGACCACCTGCGGGGCGCGGGCCGGCCCCGGCGGGACGCGGCCGGGACCGCCGAGGTGGCCGGCGGGTAGGGTCGGCCGGTGAGCACCGACCTGTTCTGCGAGATCGTCGCGGGGGAGCGGCCCGCGTTCGTCGTGCGCGCCGACGAAGTGGCCGTCTCCTTCCTCGACGCCAGGCCCCTGTTCAAGGGCCACGTGCTCGTGGTGCCCCGGCGGCACGCCGAGACGCTCGCCGACCTGCCGCTGCCCGACGTGGGGCCGTTCTTCGAGCGGGTCCAGGCCGTGGCCCGCGCCGTGGAGGAGGCCATGGAGGCCGCCGGCACGTTCGTCGCGATGAACAACCACGTCAGCCAGAGCGTCCCCCACCTGCACGTCCACGTGGTGCCGCGCAACCGCAAGGACGGCCTGCGCGGCTTCTTCTGGCCGCGCACCAAGTACGACTCCGACGAGGAGGCCCGCTCGTACGCCGACGCCGTCGCCAAGGCGCTCGCCCAGGGCCAGGGCGGGCCCTGGGGGTCTGCCGAGTAGGCTCGCGCGGTGTGGAGTACCTCGTCGGCGTCGCCGTGGCGGCGGCACTCGTGGGCGTGCCGGGGCTCGTCCTGTGGCGCGTCATGCGCGGCCGCCGGGAGCTCGGCACCAGCCCGGCCGAGCGGGCCACGTTCGAGACGCTGCACACCGCCTCCCTCGCCGGCCCGCCGCTGCGCGCCGGGCTGACCGCCGACGGCGCCGAGCGGGCCTCGCGGCACCTGCGCGCGCTGCTCGGCTCCTCCGCCGTGGCCGTCACCGACGGGGAGCGGCTGCTGGTGTACGACGGCGCGGGGGAGCACCACGCCGGGGAGGCGTTCGAGCACGCGCGGGCCACGCTCAAGGACGGCCGGACCCAGGTGCTGGCCGTCGACTGCGACCTGCTGGAGTGCCCGATCCGGCATGCCGTGGTCGTGCCGCTCACCACCGACGACCGGGTCGTCGGCGCGCTGGCCGCCTACGGCCCCCAAGCCTCGGCGGGGCTGGTCAAGGCCGCCCAGGAGGTCGCGGGCTGGGTCGACTCGCAGCTGGAGCTGGCCGAGCTGGACCGCTCGCGCACGCTGCTCATGGAGGCCGAGGTGCGGGCGCTGCGCGCGCAGATCTCACCGCACTTCATCTACAACTCGCTCACCACCATCGCCTCGTTCGTCCGCACCGACCCCGAACGGGCCCGCGAGCTGCTGCTGGAGTTCGCCGACTTCACCCGCTACTCCTTCCGCCGGCACGGCGAGTTCACCACGCTGGCCGAGGAGCTGCGCTCGATCGACCGCTACCTCACCCTCGAACGCGCCCGCTTCGGCGACCAGCTCCAGGTGACCCTGCGCATCGCCCCCGAGGTGCTGCCCGTCGCCGTGCCGTTCCTGTGCCTGCAGCCGCTCGTCGAGAACGCCGTACGCCACGGCCTGGAGAGCCGCAACGGCGTCGGCCGCATCGCGATCATCGCCGAGGACGGCGGCGCGGAGTGCCGCATCAGCGTCGAGGACGACGGCCTCGGCATGGACCCCGAGCGGCTGCGCCGCATCCTGGCCGGCGAGGTCGCGCCGGCGGGCGGCGTCGGGCTGGCCAACGTGGACGAACGGCTGCGCCAGGTGTACGGGGACGAGTACGGGCTCGTCGTCGAGACGGGGGCGGGCGCCGGCACGAAGGTCAACGTCAGGTTGCCGAAGTATCACCCCGGCGTCTCGGCCCGTTGACCGCGTCGGTAGTTGTCGGTTTTATCACTGTCTATGGCGCAACTCAGGGTTCTCGCGGTCGACGACGAGCTGCCCGCGCTGGAGGACCTGTCATACCTGCTGCGCGCCGACCCGCGCATCGGGGAGGTCGCGACCGCCCGTGACGGCGCCGCGGCCCTGCGCCTGCTGGACCGGGCCATCGCCGAGGGCCGGCCGATCGACGCGGTGTTCCTCGACATCAGGATGCGCGGCCTGGACGGCGTCGTGCTGGGCCGGCTGCTGTCGCGCTTCGCCAACCCGCCCCGCGTGGTGTTCGTCACCGCGTACGAGGAGCACGCCATCGAGGCGTTCGAGATCAAGGCGGAGGACTACCTGCTCAAACCGGTGCGCCCCGAGCGGCTGGCCGAGGCGATCCGGCGGGTCGCGGTCTCGGCGGACGTGCCCGCCGAGGGCGGCGAGTCCGACACCATCCCGGTCGAGCTGGGCGGGGTCACCCGGTTCGTCTCCAGCACCGACGTGGTCTACGTGGAGGCGCACGGCGACTACGCCCGCCTGCACACGGCCACCGGCAGCCACCTGGTGCGCATCCCGCTGGCCGTGCTGGAGGAGCGCTGGGCCTCGGCCGGGTTCGTCCGGGTGCACCGCAGCCACCTGGTGGCGGTCAAGCACATCGAGGAGCTGCACATCGACTCCGGGCGCTGCACGGTCAGGGTGGGGGACACGGAGATCCCGGTCAGCCGCCGCCACACGCGCGAGCTGCGCGACCTGCTCGTGCGCCGCGCCCGCAGGGGACGCGCCGAATGAGCCGCGACCCCGAGACCCCGCGCCCGCAGGGGGCCCGCCGGACGGGCCGCGACCCCGAGACCCCGCGCCCGGCCCGGCGCGGCGAGCAGCCGCGGCGGGTGGCCGTGACCAGCCCGCGGACCGCCGCCGCGCGCCGGCCCCGCTACCCGGCGACCCGGGAGATCGACGAGCAGACCCATCTCGGCGAGGTGTACATGCGCTCCCTGCTGCGCACCCAGTTCCGGCTGGCGCTGTTCGTCTGCACGGTCCTGGGCTGCGTGGTGTGCGGCCTGCCGCTGCTGTTCCTGCTCATCCCGCGGCTGCGCGAGGCGGAGCTGCTCGGCGTCCCGCTGCCCTGGGCGGTGCTCGCCGGCCTCATCTACCCGGCCTTCGTCATCGGGGCCTGGCTGTACGTGCGGCAGGCCGAACGCAACGAGCGCCACTTCGCGGACCTGGTCGAACGCCCGTGAGCCTCGCCGCCGTCCTCGTCGTCGTCGTGGCGGCCGTGCTCATCGGCGCGTTCGGCATCCGCGTCTCCCGCACCACCTCCGACTTCTATGTCGCCTCCCGCACGGTCAGCCCCCTCTGGAACGCCTCCGCCATCGGCGGCGAGTACCTGTCGGCCGCCTCGTTCCTGGGCGTGGCCGGGCTGATCCTGTCCTTCGGCGCCGACATGCTGTGGCTGCCGGTCGGCTGGACGGGCGGCTACCTGGTGCTGCTCGTGCTCGTGTCCGCCCCGCTGCGCCGCTCGGGGGCGTACACGCTGCCGGACTTCGCCGAGGCGCGGCTGGAGTCGATGGCCGTGCGCCGCGCCGCGAGCGTGCTCGTCGTCCTCATCGGCTGGCTGTACCTGATGCCGCAGTTCCAGAGCGCCGGTCTGGTGCTGCGGGAGATCACGGGGGCGCCGCGGTGGGCGGGCGGACTGCTCGTGGCGGCGGTCGTCGCGGTGAACGTGCTGTCCGGCGGCATGCGGTCGATCACGTTCGTGCAGGCGTTCCAGTACTGGCTGAAGCTGACGGCGCTGGCCGTGCCGCTGGTGTTCCTCCTCATGGCGTGGCGGGCGGGTGGCGCGCCGCCGCTGAGCCCGCAGGACGCCGCCACCTGGCAGGTGCCGCTGGCCGGGGGCAAGGAGTACGCGCTGTACTCGACGTACTCGCTGATCCTGGCCACGTTCCTCGGCACCATGGGGCTGCCGCACGTGCTCGTGCGCTTCTACACCAACCCCGACGGGCGGGCCGCCCGCCGCACCACGCTCGTCGTGCTGTCGCTGCTCGGCGCCTTCTACCTGCTGCCCGCCCTGTACGGCTGGCTCGGCCGGCTGTACGCGCCCGACCTCGTCCGCACCGACGCCGTCGTCCTCACCCTGCCCGGCCGGATGGTCGGCGGCACGCTCGGCGAGCTGCTGACGGCGCTGGTCACGGCCGGGGCGTTCGCGGCGTTCCTGTCGACGTCCTCGGGCCTGACCGTGTCGGTGGCGGGGGTGATCGCGCAGGACCTGCTCAAGGGCGGGGTGCGCTCGTTCCGGATCGCGACGCTGATGGCGGTGGCCGTGCCGCTCGCGCTCGCGCTCCAGGCCAGGGCGCTGCCGGTGGCGGACGTGGTGGGGCTGGCGTTCGCGGTGGCCGCCTCCTCGTTCTGCCCGCTGCTGGTGCTCGGCATCTGGTGGCGGCGGCTCAGCACCACGGGCGCGCTGGCGGGCCTGTTCGTGGGCGGCGGGCTGGCCTGCGCGGCGGTGCTCGTCACGATCGTCGGCGGTCCGTACGAGGGGCCGGCGAACGCGCTGCTGGCCCAGCCGGCGGCGTGGACGGTGCCGATCGCGTTCGTGGTGATGGTGGCCGTCTCGTTCCTCACGCCGCACCGGGTGCCGCCGGGCGTGGCCAGGACCATGGTCCGCCTGCACACCCCCGAGGACCTCAACCTGGACCGCGGCGACTGGCGTCCCCGCTCGTCCTGACCCCTGTGCCGCTCACTCGATGGGGACGTCCGCGAAGTAGCCGACGCTGGGGATCTGCACACCGATCCGGTCGGCGTCCTCGGGAACCCCGGTGAACAGCGAGTAGTAGGGCGCGGTGTCGCCGGGCCGCAGGGGGTTCCCGGTGGGACTGCAGGAGCAGGTGTCGCCCTCGGTCACCGGCCCGTACTTCCTGCCGGTCGCCGGGGCCACCAGCATCACCCCGGCGGTGCTGTTGTACTGCCACTTGCTGCCCGGCTCCGTGCCGAAGGCCGTCCACGGGTTCCAGGCCTTGTCGCCGGCGTTCCGCACCGACCACTGGAGGGTGACGGTACGGCCCTCACGGGTGAGCGAGGCGACCTCGACGTGCAGCTTGACCCCGTCGACCTGGAGATCGCGGCCCGCCGTGGGTGCGCCGCCGCCGGGCCGTTCCCGGCCGCCGTACAGCGTGAGGGCCAGCACGGCCGCCGAGACGGCCACGGCGGTCACCGCGACCAGCAGCGGCACCAGCCACCGGCGGGGCGGCCGGTCCGTCACGGGACGCGGGACGGGCGTGCCAACGTCCCAGCCGGCGGTCACCAGCCGGGTCGCGGCCTCCGCCGTCACCCTGTCGCGGCCGAGCAGCCGGTCGAGGAGTTGCTGGGCGGTGGGGCGGCGCGCCGGGTCCTTGTCCAGGGCCTGCTCGACCAGGGGGCGCAGCCGCTCGTCCAGGCCGTCCAGGTGCGGCACGTGGTGGGCGACCCGGTAGAGGATCTCGGCGTCGCTCCGGCCGGGGAACGGCGGGTGACCCGTGGCGGCGTAGGTGACCACGCACCCCCACGCGAACACGTCCGCCGCCGCGGTCACCCGCTCGCCGCGGCCCTGCTCGGGCGACATGTACGGCAGCGTGCCGACCACCACGCCGGTGTCGCCCTGCCCGGCGAGGGTGTCGGCGAGCTGGGCGATGCCGAAGTCGATGACCCGCGGTCCCACGGGGCTGAGCAGGATGTTCGACGGCTTGAGGTCGCGGTGCACCACGCCCGCCCCGTGGATGGCCGACAACGCCGTGGCCACCCCGACGGCCAGGGCCTCCAGCGTGGACCCGCTCATCGGGCCCTGCGCCTCCACCACGGCTGACAGGTCGGGGCCATCGATGTACTCGGTCGCGATGTACGCCTGCGCCCCGCCGGCGCCCGTGTCCGGGCCACCCGTGTTCGGGCCGCCCGTGTTCGGGCCGACCGTGTTCGGGCCGACCGTGTCCAGGCCGACGTCCAGCACGGCCGCGGTGCAGAACCGGGCGACCTGCCGGGCGGCCTCCGCCTCCGCGCGGAAGCGCCGCTGGAACTCCTCGCGCGCGGCCAGCTCCGGCCGCATGACCTTGAGCGCCACGTGCCGCCCGGAGCCGTCGCGCGCCAGGTACACGATGCCCATGCCGCCCTCGCCGAGCCTGCGGTCCAGGACGTACGGGCCGATGGTGCGCCGCTGCGCGCTGGTCGCGTCGGGGGATAGATGCCCATTCATCGCGCCCTATCATGCCGTGTCGCATCTTTTCCCGCAGCTCACCGCCTCCCCCGACCGAGCGCATGGCAGGCCGCGAACGGATCAGCTATCGGGAGGGCGGGGGCAGCTCGCCGGAGCCGCGGGCGACCAGCTCGACCGGGACCTTGACGCGACGCGGCGTGTCCGAAGGGTCCAGGAGCAGGTCCACCGCGCTGCGCCCGAGCCGGGTCACGTCGTAGCGCACCACCGTCACCCCGGGGTTGAACACGTCCGCCAGCGCGAAGTCGTCGAAGCCCACGTACGCCGGATGTTCGGGCCGTTCGCGTAGCGCCTGGAGGATGCCGATCGCCGCCCGGTTGTTGGTGGCGAAGAAGGCCGTGGGCGGGTCGTCCAGGGACAGCAGCCGCGCCACCTCGTGCCCGGCCCGCCACGGGTCGAAGACGCCCCGCACCACCAGCGACTCGTCCACGGCCACGCCCGCTTCCCCCAGCGCCGCGCGGTAGCCGCAGGCGCGGTCGTGGACCGAGCTGAACGCCTCGTCGTCGGAGATCAGCCCGATGCGCCGGTGCCCGCGGGCCAGCAGGTGCTCCGTCGCCATCCGGCCGCCCCGGACGTCGTCCAGCAGCACCACGTCGGCCCGCTCCAGGCCGTGCGGGACCCGGTCCACGAACACCGTGGTCAGGCCGCCGTGCTCGGCGAGCCAGCCGTGGTCGGCGGCCGACGGCACGATGATCAGCGAGTCGACGCCCCGCGCGTACATCGACTCCACGAGCATCCGCTCCCGCTCCGGCCGTTCCTCGTACGAGCCGAAGACCACGAGCGCCGCGTGGTCGGCCGCCGCCGCCTCGACCGCCTTGGCCAGCCGGGAGTAGAACTCGTTGGAGATGTTCTCCATGATCAGCCCGATCGTCAGCATGGTGGCGCCACGGGCCAGCCGGGCGGCCGCCTCGTTGCGGCGGAAGCCGAGCACGCCGATCGCCTCCTGCACCCTCCGCTGGAGGACGGGGCTGACGTGCGGCTCCTGATTCACCACCCGCGACACTGTCTTGAGGCTGACACCCGCCTGGCGGGCCACGTCGGCCATAGTGGGTTTGCGGCGCGCTGTCATACTGTGCCCCCATGGACGATGAATGGATCTGTGGCCGGCTGGGCGAGGACGAACCGTGGATGCTCGGCGCGGTCAACCCACCGGTGTTCGAGAACTCGGTGTTCACCTTCGCCACGGCCGGTGAGCTCGGCGAGGCGATCAGGAACGAGGACGAGCGGTACGTCTACTGGCGCGGCACGAACCCGACCGTGGACCTCGTCCAGCGCAAGCTGGCGGCGCTGGAGCGGGCCGAGCGGGCCAAGTGCTTCGCCTCCGGGATGGGCGCCATCTCGGCGACGATCTCGTCGCTGGTGTCGGCCGGCGACCATGTGCTGGTGCTGGGCGCGGTCTACGGGCCGACCACCCAGTTCCTGCGTTACCTCGAGAAGTTCGGCGTCACGCATACGCACGTCGACGATCTCGTCAGCTGTGACAGCGCTATCAGGGAGAGCACGCGTCTACTGTACTTCGAGTCGCCCTCCTACATGCGGTATGAGGTCTTCGACATCCCCGCCGTCACGGCGTGGGCCGCGGAGCGCGGCCTGGTGACGGTCATGGACAACACCTGGTCCACCCCGCTCTTCCAGAAGCCGCTCACCATGGGCGTCGACCTGGTGGTCCACTCGCTGTCGAAGTACGTGGGCGGGCACAGCGACCTGGTCGGCGGCGTGGTGGCCGGCCCGTCGCGGCTGATCCGGCCGCTCGCGCTGACCGAGTACCAGCTCTACGGCGCCGCCATGTCGCCGCACGACGCGGCCAAGGTGATCAAGGGGCTGCGCACGTTGCCCGTGCGGATGGCGGCCCACCAGGAGCGCGGCCTGGCGGTGGCGCAGTTCCTGGACGAGCACCCGGCCGTCCGGCGCGTCAACCACCCCGGGCTGCCCTCCCACCCGGACCACGCGCTGGCCGCGGGCCAGATGTCCGGCTTCTCCAGCCTGTTCAGCCTGGAGCTCGACACGGAGTCGCGGGAGGAGGTGGCGGGCTTCATCGACCTGCTGCGGCACTTCCGCGTCGGGGTGTCGTGGGGCGGCTTCGAGAGCCTGGTCAACGCCCCCGCCCTGTCCACCGAGGAGAGCGTGCGGGCCACCATGGGCATCCCCGTCGGCCTCGTCAGGCTGTCGGTGGGGCTGGAGCCGGCCGACACGTTGATCAAGGACCTGGGTCTGGCGCTGGAGGGGGTCGGTCGCCTAGCGTGACTGACAGCGCTGTCTGCCGTGTCATCCGGTAGTGCGGCCGGCGGTCCCCGCCGCCGGCCCGACGGCGGACTCCCAGTGCTGTCTTACTCGTGCGGAGGCACCTATGCGAACCCCCCTTATGTCGGCCTCAGCAGCAGCGATGGCCGCGACGCTCGTCCTCGCCGGCTGCGGCTCCGGCTCGTCCTCGGGTGAGGTCAAGCTACGCATGATCGAGAGCCTGACCAGCCCCGAACGGACCAAGCTGCTCAAGACCCTGATCGAGGGCTTCGAGAAGGCGAACCCGGGCGTGGAGGTGGAGCTCGTCTCGCCCCCGCTGGACAGCGCCGACCAGAAGATCACCCAGATCCTGCAGACGAAGAAGGACCTGGACGTGCTGGAGGTCCGCGACCACACGGCCAAGTCCTTCTCCAACAACGGCTGGCTGGCCGAGCTGCCCACCACCCAGTGGGCCGGCTGGTCCGACCTTACCGAGCTGGCCCAGAAGAAGGCCGTCGAGATCGGCGGCAAGGCGTACCTCATCCCGTACGGCTTCTACCAGCGCACGCTGTTCTACCGCACCGACTGGGGCCTGACACAGCCGCCGAAGACCTGGCAGGAGCTGTACGAGGCGGGCAAGAAGATGACCTCCGGCGACCGGTTCGGCTACTCCTTCCGGGGCGGCAAGGGCGGCGCCGACTACGCGGTCCAGATGATCAGCGCGTACAACGGCGAGGCCCTCGATCCGCAGAAGTCCTTCTACCTCAAGGACAAGCGGACGATCTTCTCGACGCCCGAGGCCGCGCAGGCCCTCGACCTGTACGTGAAGATCTTCAAGGAGGCGTCGCCGCCCGACTCGGTCTCCTGGGGCTACCCGGAGATGGTGCAGGGCTTCACCTCCGGCGTCACCGGCATGCTCATCCAGGACCCCGAGGTCATCAAGACCGTCGAGGAGAGCGGGGTCAAGGCGTGGTCGACGGCGCCGATCCCGAAGGGCCCGTCCGGCTACGCCTTCCAGCCGGTCGGCTACGCGGGCTGGGGCGTCACCTCCTTCAGCGAGCACCAGAAGGAGGCGGTCAAGCTGGTGCAGTACCTGTCGGAGGCCAAGCAGAGCATCGCCTTCGCCAAGGGCAACTCGCTCATCCCGATCTCCCGGCAGGCCCAGAACGACCCGCAGTTCTCGCAGGGCGCGTGGAAGGCGTACCTGGAGGCGCAGCAGGACCCGAAGCAGGTCATCACGGTCCGGCCGGTCGACTACCCGGGCTGGAGCCAGTTCATCGCCGACTCCGACCGTGACGTGCAGGCGCTGATCACCGGCAAGAAGACCGTCGCCGAGGTGCTCACGTCCTGGGACGCGTTCTGGGCGGACCAGGCGAAGAAGGTCTCGTGAGCCAGGTCGCCCGTCCCGCGTTCACCGGGCGCAGGGCCAGGTTCGTCGCGCTGTGCCTGCTGCCCGGCGTGGTGTTCGTGCTGGTGTTCACGTACTACCCGATGATCCGCGGCGCGGTCATCGCCTTCCAGCGCTACAACCTGTTCGACCTGACCTCGACGCCGTTCGTCGGGCTGGAGAACTTCCGGGCGGTGCTGGCGGAGGACCGGTTCTGGACCGCGCTGCGCAACACCGGCACGTGGGTGGCGGTGTCGCTGTTCTTCCAGTTCTTCCTCGGGTTCGGGCTGGCGCTGCTGCTGCGCCGGCACTTCCGGGGCCGCGGCCTCTACCAGGCGTGGGTGTTCTTCCCGTGGGCCATGTCGGGCTTCCTCATCGGGCTGCTGTGGCGGTGGATGTTCAACGGGCAGTTCGGCGTGGTCAACGACCTGCTGCTGAAGGCCGGGATCATCGACGGGCGGATCGGGTTCCTGGCCTCGCCGGGCTGGGCGATGACCTCGGTGATCGTGGCCAACGTCTGGTACGGCGTGACGTTCTTCGCCATCATGATCATGGCAGCGCTCCAGTCGGTGCCGGCGGAGCTGTACGAGGCGGCGTCGGTGGACGGCGCCTCCCGGCTGCGGCAGTTCTGGCACGTGACGCTGCCGCACATCCGCCCGACGCTGGCCCTGATCGTGCTGCTGCGGATCATCTGGATCCTCAACTTCCCCGACCTCATCTACGCCATGACCGGCGGCGGGCCGGCGGGGAGCACCGACATCATCACGACGTTCCTCATCCAGCAGGTCATCGGCGGCGACTACGGCCGGGCCGGCGCGGTCGGGATGCTCATCCTGGGCCTGCTGCTCGCCTTCAGCGTCTTCTACCTCAACGCCACCCGATTCGAGAGGTCCCGATGAGACGCCTGGCCAAGGGGACCGTGCTCGCGCTCTGGCTGGTGATCACGCTGTTCCCGCTGTACTGGATCGCCGTCACCTCGCTCAAGCCCAAGGCGGAGATCTTCTCGATGCCGCTGAGGTACTGGCCGGGCGAGGTGACCTTCGAGCACTACGCGGACCTGTTCTCGTTCGCCGACTTCGGCGCGTACCTGCTCAACAGCCTGCTCGTCTCGCTGGTCGCGGCGGCGGCCGTCACCGTGATCGGGGTGCTCGGCGGCTACACGCTGGCGCGCTTCTCCTTCCCCGGCAGGGGCGCGCTGATGCTGGCGTTCCTGGTCACGCAGATGATCCCGCTGTTCATCGCGCTCGGGCCGCTGTACCTGCTGATGTCCGACCTCGACCTGCTCAACCATCTCGCCGGGCTCATGCTCGTGTACGTGGCGATGCTGGTGCCGTTCTCCACGATCATCATGCGGGGGTTCTACGAGCGGATCCCGGTGGCGCTGGAGGAGGCGGCGCAGGTGGACGGGGCCTCCCGGCTCGCGGCGATGGTCCGCGTGGTGATCCCGGTGATGCTGCCGGGCATCGCGGCGACGTTCATCTTCGCGTTCGTGCAGTGCTGGAACGAGCTGTTCCTGGCGATCACGTTCATCGACAGCGAGGACGCCAAGACGATCCCGGTGGCGATGAACTCCTTCATCACTCAATACGACATCGACTGGGGCTCCATGGCCGCGGCGACCGTGGTGTCGGTGATCCCGACCCTGGTGCTCTTCGCCGCCATCAGGCGCTACATCGTGGAGGGGCTCACCGCGGGCGCAGTCAAGGGGTGAGGGGGGCTTGACAGAGGCAGACATCGGATGGATCTTCTCATTCATCAGCGGTCTCGCCCCCCAATCCCCGCGCTGGAGCCTTTCATGTCCGAAAATTCGCCCTTAACGCCGGAAGTCCTCGGAGGTATGGCCTCACGCCGAGCCGTCATCGGCTCCGCGGGCGGCCTCGCCCTCGCTCTGCTCACCACCGCCGCCACCGCCGGCCCCGCCCGGGCGGTCACGTCCGCCACCGGAGCGTCCGCCGGCGGGGCGGCCGCTCCCGCCTGGCGGCTCCAGCAGCGGATCACCTGGCAGGACTTCATGAGGGACCAGGACCTGCGGTGGGGCCGGATGCCCAAGGCCTGGCACGAGGGCCCGTTCCTCGGGGACGGGCTGCTGGGCAGCATGATCTACCAGGAGCCCGGCCAGAACAAGATCCGCTTCACCGTCCAGCACGGCCGCGTTCAGGACCACCGGCCCGAGTTCGGCAGCGGCTGGGGCACCTGCCGGCTGCCCGTCGGCCACCTCACCCTCGACCCCGTCGGCGCGATCACCGCGGTGGACTGGCGGCTCGACCTCTGGAACGCCGAGTTCACCGGCACCGTCACGACCGACAAGGGCACGCTGACCTGCTCGGCGTTCATCCGGGACGAGATCCTCGTGGCCAAGGCCACGGCCGCCGGCGGCGAGCAGGTGCGCTGGACCTTCCACCCGGAGGAGGCCGCCAGCCCCCGCGGGGCCAGTGAGGCCCCGCCGTCCGGCTACGCCCCCAACCCCGCCTGGACCACGGCGTCCTCCGGCGGCATCGCGCAGGTGATCCAGCCGCTGACCGGCGGCGGCCAGACCGCGACCGCCTACCGGGTGCGCGGCGACACGCTCATGCTGACCGTCGCCCACAGCTTCCCCGCCGCCGACGCCCAGGCCGCCGCCGTGGCCCGGATCAAGGGCGCCGAGCCGTACGGCACGCTCAGGCAGCGGCACCGCGACTGGTGGCACGACTTCTACGGCAAGAGCTTCATCTCCCTGCCCGACGAGCGGCTGCAGAGCTTCTACTGGATCCAGCTCTACAAGACGGCCTCGGCCAGCCGCGCCGGCGGGCCCGTCATGGCGACGACCGGCCCCTGGCTGGAGCCGACCCCGTGGCCCGCCGTGTGGTGGAACCTCAACGTGCAGCTGGAGTACTGGCTCATCCACGGCTCCAACCACCTGGAGCTCGACTCGCTCACCTCCACCCTGGACCGCAACCGGGACCAGCTCGTCGCCAACGTCCCCGCCGCCTACCGGTCCGACTCCGCGGGCGTGGGCCGCAGCTCCGACATGTTCGCCACCCGCGGCGTCGGCACTCCCGGCTCCGGCGCCGAGGTCGGCGACCTCACCTGGGCGTTGCACAACGTCTGGCTGTCCTACCGGCACACCATGGACGACGGGCTGCTGCGGGACACGGTCTTCCCGCTGCTGCGCCGGGCCGTCAACTACTACCTGCACTTCCTGGCCCCCGGCGCCGACGGGAAGCTGCACCTGCCGAGCACGCTGTCGCCGGAGTACCCCGTCACGCCGCCGCGCGACACCAACTACGACCTGGCGCTCATCCGCTGGGGGTGCCGGACGCTGCTCGACTCGGCCGCGCGCCTGCGCGTGGACGACCCGCTCAAGGCCCGCTGGCAGGAGGTGCTCGACACCCTGGTGGACTACCCGGCGGACGCCAACGGCTACATGATCGGCGCCGAGACCCCGTACGACCAGTCCCACCGCCACTACTCGCACCTGCTCATGGTCTACCCGCTGTACCAGGTCAACTGGGACCAGCCGGAGCATCGGGAGATCATCGAGAAGTCGGTCGTCCGCTGGCAGTCGCTCACCGGCGCGCACCGCGGCTACAGCTACACCGGCGCCGCCTCCCTGTACGCGATGATGGGCCGCGGCGACACCGCCCTGTCGTACCTGGACAAGTTCTTCGACCCGGCCAGCCGCTTCCCCTGCCGCGCCAACACCCACTACGCCGAGGGCGGCCCGGTCATCGAGACGCCGCTGTCGGCCGCCCAGTCGATCCACGACATGCTCTGCCAGAGCTGGGGCGGCGTCGTCCGGGTCTTCCCGGCCGTCCCGGCCGCCTGGCAGGACGTCACGCTGCACGACTTCCGCACTCGGGGCGCGTTCCTCGTCTCCGCCGTACGGCGGGCCGGCGTGACCCGCTTCATCCGGGTCAGGAGCCTGGCCGGCGAACCGTTGCGGCTCAGGCACGGCCTGACCGGCAAGATCACCGCGGTGCTGGACGACGGCGCCGCGGCCACGGTCAAGGACCTGGGCGGCGGCGTCGTGGAGATCACCCTGCCCCAGGGCCGGGAGGTCCTGGTCCACACCGGTGCGCGGCCGGACGTGGTCGTCGCGCCCGTGGCGACGGCCAAGCCCGCCGACCCGTGGGGACTGCCGCCGATCCCCCCGCCGGGACCGACCACCCCGGTGAGCCTGTCGGCTTACTTCGACAACGACGCGGTGTCCTCCCACGAGGCCATGACCGACGGCGACGCCGACGGCTCCGGCTACACCTACCCGGCCGAGGAGCTGCCGCCCGCCGGCCCGCTCGTCCACGAGGGCCTGACCTTCACCTTCCCCGCGTACGGCGACGGCACCAGGAACAACGTGACCGGGCAGGGCCAGACCATCGCCGTGCCGGCCGGTAGGTACACCAGGGCGCGGCTGCTGGGCGCGGCCACCTCCGGGGCGCTCACGGGCACGCTGACCGCCACCTACGCCGACGGCTCCACCGCCCAGGTGCCGTTCACGATGCCCGACTGGGGCGGCGCGGGGGCCTCGCCGACCACCGAGGTGCTGCGCTGCACCCACCGGCACGGCCGCACCGGCTCCAACACGCTCAAGGTCGGCCTGTTCGAGACGCGGGCGGAGCTGGACCCGGCCAAGGAGCTGCGCTCGCTCACGCTGCCGGCGCTCACCCGCCCGCAGCTCCACCTGTTCGCCCTCTCGCTGGAAGGGCCGGCCCGATGAGCGCGCGCGTCCCGGAGGCGCGCGACGTGCCGGCCGCCGGCCGGGCCGCCCCCTGGGGACCGCCCTGACCGACGTCGGCGGGGCCGACCGTTCGTCGCGCGAATGGGACCTTTCATCGCAAGCGCCGCACGGTTGGCCTCAATGCCGTGGCGGCTCGCCGAACGACCCCCTGTGAGGCCTCCACTACGGATAGGTTGCGCTCCTACGTTGGGCGTGATCCGCATCACAGTGGAGGTCTCGTGACGACTCAAGAACATGACGCATCCGTTTATGAGCAGGTCCAGGAGAGCACCGAGTTCCAGGACCTGAAGCGGCGCTTCCGCCGCTGGACGTTCCCGATGACGGTCGCGTTCCTGACGTGGTACCTGCTCTACGTCATCCTGTCCGGCTTCGCCCGCGACTTCATGGGCATCAAGCTGTTCGGCAACGTGAACGTCGCCCTGATCTTCGGCCTGCTCCAGTTCGTGTCGACGTTCTGGATCGCCTGGGCGTATGCGCGGCACGCCGAGAAGAAGCTCGACCCCATCGCCGACAAGCTCCGCAACGAGGTCGAGGAGAAGGCCCTGTGAGTTCGACGACCCTCGCGACCACGCTCTTCCTCCTCTTCGTCGCGCTGACGCTGGGGATCACGTTCTGGGCCAGCCGCCAGACCAAGACGGCCGCCGACTACTACGCCGGCGGCCGGTCCTTCAGCGGCGCCCAGAACGGAATGGCCATCGGCGGCGACTACATGTCGGCCGCCTCGTTCCTCGGCATCGCCGGTATCATCGCCCTGTCCGGCTACGACGGGTTCCTGTACTCCATCGGCTTCCTCGTGGCCTGGCTGGTCGCGCTGCTGCTCGTCGCCGAGCTGATGCGCAACTCCGGCAAGTTCACCATGGCCGACGTGCTGGCCTTCCGCATGAGCCCCCGCCCGGTCCGCACCGCCGCGGGCGTCTCCACGATCACGGTCAGCATCTTCTACCTGCTGGCCCAGATGGTGGGCGCGGGCGCCCTCGTCGGCCTGCTGCTCGGCATCACCTCGCCGTCCGGCAAGGCGTGGACGATCGTCGGCGTCGGCGCCCTCATGATCGTGTACGTCGTCTTCGGCGGCATGAAGGGCACCACCTGGGTGCAGATCGTCAAGGCCGTCCTGCTCATGACCGGCGCCGCCCTGATCACGATCCTCGTCCTCGCCCACTACGGCTTCAACCTGTCGTCGCTGCTCGGCGACGCCGCCACGCAGAGCGGCAAGGGCGACAGCTTCCTCATCCCCGGCCTGAAGTACGGCACCGAGGCGCAGGGCCTGGCCGGCAAGATCGACCTGATCAGCCTCGGCCTCGCGCTCGTCCTCGGCACGGCCGGTCTGCCGCACATCCTCATCCGCTTCTACACCGTGCCGACCGCCAAGGACGCCCGCAAGTCCGTGCTGTGGGGCATCGGCATCATCGGCGTGTTCTACCTGCTCACGCTCGTCCTCGGCTTCGGCGCGGCCGCCCTGGTCGGAGGCAAGGCCATCGCGGCCGCCGACAAGGCGGGCAACACGGCAGCGCCGCTGCTCGCCAAGGCCATCGGTGAGACGTTCCTCGGCGACGTGGGCGGCACCATCCTGCTGGCGCTCATCGGCGCCGTCGCCTTCGCCACGATCCTCGCCGTCGTCGCGGGCCTCACGCTCGCCTCGTCCTCCAGCTTCGCCCACGACCTGTACGCGCACGTCTTCAAGCGCGGCAACGTCACCGACCGGGAGGAGGTGCTGGTGGCCCGCATCTCCGCGTTCGTCATCGGCGCCGTCTCGATCGGCCTCGGCATCCTGGCGCAGGGGCAGAACGTCGCGTTCCTGGTGGCGCTGGCCTTCGCCGTCGCCGCCTCCGGCAACCTGCCGGCCATCCTCTACAGCCTGTTCTGGAAGAGGTTCAACACGGCCGGCGCGGTCAGCGCCATCTACGGCGGCCTGGTGTCCGCGCTCATCCTGGTGATCTTCTCGCCGGTGGTTTCCGGGTCGCCGACCGCGCTGTTCAAGGACGCCGACTTCGCCTGGTTCCCGCTCAGCAACCCCGGCATCGTCTCCATCCCGCTCGGCTTCCTGTGCGGGTGGCTGGGCACCGTGCTCAGCAAGGAGCGCAACGAGGGCAAGTACGCCGAGATCGAGGTCCGCTCGCTCACCGGCGTCGGCGCCGAGAAGGCCAGCCAGCACTGACACGCCTCCCGGCACGGCAGGAGGGCCCGGCCACCCGGCCGGGCCCTCCTCGCGCGTACGGGCGACGTTACGTGCTGACGGGCTCGGCGCGCAGCCGGGCCGAGTGCTTCACCAGCGTGATGAGCACCTCCCGGCTGGAGTCGCGCTTGCGGGCGTCGCACATCACGATCGGGATCGCCGGGTCGAGCTGCAACGCCATCCGCACCTCGTCCAGCTCGAACGTCGGCGACCCGTCGAAGCAGTTGACCGCCACCACGAACGGCGTGCCCCGCCGCTCGAAGTAGTCGACCGAGGGGAAGCAGTCGGCCAGGCGCCGGGTGTCGGCCAGGATCACCGCGCCCAGCGACCCCTCGGCCAGCTCGTCCCAGACGAACCAGAACCGCTCCTGGCCGGGCGTGCCGAACAGGTACAGGACGTAGTCGTTGGACAGCGTGATGCGGCCGAAGTCCATGGCCACGGTCGTGGTCCGCTTGGCCTCCACCGAGGAGATGTCGTCGACGCCGACGCCCCGGTCGGTGAGGACCTCCTCGGTCCGCAGCGGCCTGGTCTCCGAGACCGCGCCGACCATCGTCGTCTTGCCGGCGCCGAAGCCCCCGGCGATCAGAATTTTGATCGCCGTGGGCAGGCGCGGGCGCTCAGAGCGACCGAAGACCATCGAGCACCGCCCTGTACATCCTCATGTCACGCATGTCCACCTCGGATTGCGGTTCCTGGGCCGAGACGAGCTCCCTGTCGAACAGGTCGCCGAGCAGCACGCGGATCGTTCCCGCGGGCAGGTTGAGGTGAGCGGCGATCTCCGCCACCGATTTGGGTTCGCGGCAGAGCTGGAGGATCCGGAGATGCTCCGGGTCGAGTCCCGCGTCCGGGCCCGGCGGCGGGCCCACCGCCAGCGCCATCGAGATGAGGTCGAACCGGCCGTGCGCGGGCCGGGTGCGCCCTCGCGTGACGACGTAGGGACGGATGATCTCCGGGTCGACCCAGTGCTCCTCTCCCGGGTCCCCGGTCGGCATCACCGCTCGCTCCCGGCGACGGCCTCGCCGGTGCGGGCCGCCGAGGTCAGGTACTGGCCGACCCGCGCCACCAGCATCGCCATCTCGTACGCCACGAGGCCGATGTCGGCGTTCTGCGCGCACAGGACCGCCAGGCAGGCCCGCTCGCCCGCGTTGGTCACGATGAGGAACTGCGACCTCCACTCGACCACCGTCTGCCTGATCGGGCCGCCCTCCACCCGCTCGGAGACGCCCTTGGCCAGGCTCTGCAGCCCGGACGCCACCGCGGACAGATGCTCGCCGTCGGTCCGCTCCAGCTCCGCCGAGGAGGCCATCAGCAGCCCGTCGGAGGAGAGCACGATGGCGTGCCGGGCCTCGGGGATGCGCCCGATCAAATCGTCGAGAAGCCAGTTGAGATCCGTGCCGGAACTCGGTGTCACGCGTCGCCTCCCGGTCGCCGCTCGCCCATGAGCCGGGCCGCGTCGGTCCTGCCCAGCCGGGTGCCCGACTGCAGCGATCCCATCATCGCCCGGATCTCCTCCGGGGAGCGCTCGTCATCGTCTTCCTCGGCCGCCGCCCCCACGGGCGGCGGCTCCTCCTTCAGGGCGGGTGCCAGGCTGGCCTGGGGCACCCGCAGCGGCAGACCGCCGGGCGTGAACGCCGCCGCGGGCCGCTCCACCGCCGAGGGCTCCGGCGCCGTCCCCGCCGGCTCCCCGCGGGCCGGCTCTCTCCGGGCCGGCTCTCTGCGCGGCTGATCCATCTCCGGCCTCCGATGGCTCGGAACCCTGCGTGGACGGCCGAGATCGGCCGGCTCTCTCGGCTCGGGGAGGTCCGTCAGCTCGTCCGGCTCCAGCGCCAGCGCCCTGCGGTTCGAGGCCACCTTCAGCGTGCGGACGTTCTCCCCGTTCACCGGCCTCGGCGCGGTCGCCAGGCCCGTCTGCCTGCGCGGCAGCGACGTCGGCAGGTCCTCGTGCGGCTTCGGCGCGTCGTCCATCTGGACGAGCTCCTGCGGCAGCAGGACCACGACCGTCGTCCCGCCGTACGGGGACGCCTTCAGCACCACCTGGATGCCGTGACGCTCCGCGAGGCGGCTGACCACGTACAGGCCGAGCCGGGCGGTGCCGGTGATGCGGAACTCGGGCGGCTCGGCGATGCGCTCGTTGGCGGCGGCCAGGTCCTCCGGCTTCATGCCCAGGCCGCGGTCCTCGACCTCGATCACGTAACCGTTGGCCACGAGCTGCCCGCTGACCTGCACCGTCGTGTACGGCGGCGAGAACGACACCGCGTTCTCGATCACCTCTGCTAGCAGGTGGATGACGTCGCCGACGGCCCGGCCGACGAGCACCACGTCGCCCATCGGGGTGATGGTGACGCGGGTGTAGTCCTCGACCTCGGCCAGCGCGCCGCGGACCACGTCCACCATCGGCACCGAGCGCCGCCACGTGCGGGCGGGGGAAGAGCCGGACAGGACGATGAGGTTCTCGGCGTTGCGCCGCATACGGATCGCCAGGTGGTCCAGCCGGAAGAGCTCCTTCAGCTCCTCCGGGTCGGCCTCGCGGCGCTCCATCACGTCGAGGACGGTGAGCTGCCGGTGGACCAGGCCCTGCGTGCGGCGCGCCAGGCTGAGCAGGATGTCGCGGATGCTGCGGCGCAGCTCGGCCTGCTCGGCGGCGACCCGCAGCGCGGTCTGCTGCACCGAGTTGAACGCCTGGCCCACCTGCCCGATCTCGTCGTCGCCGAACCGCAGGGCCGGGGCCTCGACGTCCACGTTGACGCTCTCGCCGCGGCCGATCCGGTCCACGACGGCGGGCAGCCGCTCGTCGGCGAGCTCGTGCGCCGCGTCGCGCAGCTTCTGCAGCTGGGCGAGGAGCTGCCGGGTGGTGGAGATCGACAGGGCGATCGACGCGATGACCGCGATGAGGCCCAGGCCGCCGGCCAGCGCCAGCCGGATGATGACGCCGATGCTGACGGGCGTGGTGCGCTCCACCAGCCGGTCGCCGGCGCCGACGACGAACGCGTTGAACTCGGCCAGCCCGCGCTCCGTGGCCGAGGCCCACTGGTCGGCGCCGAACGGGATGCCCTCGCGGCCCCCGCCGTACTCGGCGACCAGGGTCTCCAGGTTGTGCAGGCGGACGATGCCGTTGCTGATCGTGAGGGCATCGTACGCGGGCCGCTCGTTGGCGGGCAGGTCGATGGCGGCCTGCTCGGTCATGATGTGCCAGGCGCCGACCGTCTCGGTGAACTTGGTCTTCTCCTCGACGGTCAGCCGGCCCTCGGCGATCGCGCCGGCCAGCAGCGCGTCCTCGCGGGAGAGCATCTCGCGGGCCTTGCTGAGGGTTCCCAGCGTGCGGATGTCCTTGGCGATCGTCTGGTCGTCCACGGTGCCGATGAGGCTGTGCATGCTGTAGAAGGAGTCGATGATCTCGTCGTACGTGGTGGCGGCCTGGGAGCGGGTGAGCTGACCGGCGTCCACGGTCTGGCGGATGGTGTCGAGACCCTCCAGGCGCTTGAACGTCTGGCTCAGGCGGGTGCTGCCCTCGTCGTCCAGGGCCCAGTCGACGATCCACTCCTGGGCGGCGGCCGTGAAGGTGGTCCGCGCGCGGTCGGCCGCCTCGCGCTGGGCCTTGAGGTCCTGGCGGGTGCGCGGGGAGGGGTCGCCCAGCCGGATCATCGTCATCCGGCGCTCGCGCTGCAGCTCCACCAGCAGCGGCTGGCTCGGGTCGATGACGCTGGTGTCGATCTGCGACACCCAGAGCAGGTTGACCCCGTCACGCAGCGTGACCCAGGCCGCGAAGACCCACAGCGCCGTCAGGGAAAGGAGCAACGCCGTGACCTTGGTCCGCAGACGTGAATTGCGGGGGCGCATAGTACCTACCCTGCGAAGTCCATGTGAATGGCTGACGACCAGGACATGCCGTGGCATACCAGCGCTGACATCCTCGGGACCTTAGCAAGGGCCTGATCATGGCTCAAGTTACCAAGGTGATTTGAGCCAACATATCCGTTCTTGTCGCGACTTTTAGTCAATTATCCGTGTGAGGGGCGGGTTTCGCGGCCTCACCGGCACGGACCCCCGGCGTCCGCGGGGCTGCGTTCACGCGCCTCCGCCCATCGGCCACGTCCAGTCGTGCGCCGGCCCTCCGCCGATGGCGGGCAGCGGGACGGCCGCCGGCCAGGCGCCGTTCCGGGACTCCTCGTCCCGCCCGCCCGGGAGCAGCCGCAGCAGCGGCGCCTCCCTGGGCCGTACGACGGCTCCCGGAACGGGCGTGAAGCGCTGCGGGTTGGCCAGCTCCGGCTGGTACCTGCCGACCAGCGCGGCCACCACGAGCGCCGCCTGCAGGTGGAACAGGTCCTGCCCCGGGCACCCGTGCGACCCCGCGCCGAACGGGACGTAGGCGTAGGGGTGCCGCCGCTCGTGGCGCTCGGGCGCCCAGCGCTCCGGGTCGAACTCCGCCGGCCGCTCCCAGAACGCCTCCAGCCGGTGCGTCGTGTACGGGCTGACCAGCACCTGCGAGCCCTCCGCGATCGGGACGCCGCCGATCTCCGTGTCCTTCACCGCCTGCCGCGGGATGATCCACGCCGGCGGATGGACGCGCAGCAGCTCCTGGAGCACCATCCGGAGGTACGTCAGCTCCTGCACGTGGCCGGGCCGTACCGGGCCGTCGCCCACGACCCACTCGATCTCGTCACGCAGCCGCGCGTTCACCTCGGGATGGTCGTGCAGCAACGTCCACAGCCAGGTCAGCGCGGTCGCCGTGGTCTCGGCGGCGGCTCCGTAGACGCCGACCAGGTCGTCGCGCACCCGCCCGGGGAGGTCCGCGCCGCCCGCGCCGTCCTCGCTGATCCTGGCCCTGATGAGGCTCGCGACCACCGCGTCCGGCCGCCCGGGGACGTCGCCGCCCCGGTGGTCCGCCGCGCGGACCTCCTCGATCAGCGGGCGCACGACGTCGTCGATCCTGCGCGCGGCGTCCAGGAACGTGCTGTCGCCCGGCGCCCGCATCGCGTACGGCACGAACGGGAACGGCAGGCGGACCCCGGCGGCCGTGGCGCAGACGGCGAGATCCGGCAGCAGCCGCTCGCCCGCCTCCCGCTCGCCCGCCCGCGGCGGGACGTGTCCGCCGAACAGCACCCTGACGAGGACCTGGTCGGTGATCGTGGCCATCAGGTGAGCGGCGTCGACCAGCCGGCCGCCGCGCGCGTCCTCGTCCAGCGCGGTGACGCGCCCGGCGACGACGCCGGCGATGTCCTCGGCCGGCGACGCGACCCCGGAGGCGGTGAGCAGCGGCTGGAGGATCTCCCGGCCGGACGCCCAGCCGTCACCGTCGCCGAGGACGCCCCGCCCGGCGCCGCCGGGCAGCGGGCGCCAGAACACGCCCTCGCGCGCGAAGCCGGCCGCCCGCGTCTCCAGCACCTGCCGGACGTGGTCAGGATGGGACACCAGGTACGGCCGGAACGGGCCGATGTCGAGCCGGACGACCCCGCCCTCGGCTTCCACGCCCATGCGGGTCAGCTCGGTGACGGGGTCCCTGAGAAGCCGCGGGACCACACGGTAGAACGGAAGGACTCGTGGCTTGGACACGGTGGGGTCCGTGGCAAGCGGCATGAGGGCGTTCCCTACGTCGGTCCTGATCTGCGGCTGCGTGCTCGAGCATCCTGCGCTGAGAAGCGCTGTCTCTGACTTCGGCAACGGGCGCGTCAAGTATCACATGATCATTGTTTTTGATCAAGATGAGATAACGACGGCGCCGCCGCCCGCCGGTTCGCGCATGGGCGCTCGGCGCGGCCGGGGTCGCCGGCTCAGGGACGGGAGGCCTCGTCCAGCACGCGCAGCTCGTCGGCGTCCAGCTTGAGCGCGGCGGCCTCCAGCAGCGGCCGGAGCTGCGCCACGTTGCGGGCGCTGGCGATCGGCGCCGCGACCGTGGGCTGCGCGGCCAGCCAGGCCAGCGCCACCGACGCGGGCTCGACCCCGCGCGCCGAGGCCACCCGGACGAGCGCCTCGACGGTGCGCGGCCCCCGCTCCGTGCTCAGGTACTCGCCGGCCCCCTTCGCCCTGGGGCTGTCGACGGTGACCCCGGGGCGGTACTTGCCGGTCAGGAAGCCGCGCGCCAGCGACGACCACGGCGTGCTGGACAGCCCCTCCCGGGCCACCACGTCACGCAGCTCGCCCTCGTAGTCGCGCTCCACCAGGTTGTACTGCTGCTGGAGCGCCACGTAACGGGTCAGGCCCTCGTCGTCGGACACCTTCAGCGCCGCGGCCAGCCGGTCGGCCTGGTAGTTGGAGGCGCCGACGTGCCGGACCTTGCCCTCGCGGACCAGCGCGTCGAACGCGCCGAGCGTCTCGGCGAGCGGCGTGTCCCTGTCGTCCACGTGCGCCCAGTAGAGGTCGATGTAGTCGGTGCGCAGCCGGCGCAGCGACCCCTCGACCGCGGTGCGGATGGTGTCCGGGGCCAGACCCTTGACGCCCTCCAGCATGCCGACCTTGGTCGCCAGCACGACGGACTCGCGGTTGCCGCGGGCCTCCAGCCACTCGCCGATCATGATCTCGGAGGTCGGCTCGCCGGTGGCCCAGTACGGGTAGACGTCGGCGGTGTCGATGAAGTTGCCGCCGCCCTCCACATAGGCGTCGAGGACCGCGAACGCGTCCTCCTTGCCGGCGGTCCAGCCGAAGACGTTGGTGCCCAGGGATATCGGGAAGACGGACAGATCCGTGTCGCCTATCACTCGCATCGCCCCAGTATCCCGTCCGCCTCCACGGCGGCCGGTGGCAGCCCCCCGCCGCCCCCGCCCCGGGTCAGTGGTGGTTTCTGGAGAGGTCGAGGCCGGAGGGGGTGAGGAGCCAGGCGGCCGCCGCCGCGACGATCATCAGCAGCGCCCCGGCCCCGCAGGTCACCGCCAGCGAAGCGGTGAACGCCGCCTTGGCCTGCGCCGCCAGCTCCGCACCCGCCGCGCCGAGCTCCCGCGCCACGTCCAGCGCCCCACCCAGCGACTCCCGCACGACCTCACCCGCCGTCTCACCGGGCATCCCCTCCGGTACCGGGCCCGAGCTCTCGCCCACGACCTCGCTGCCGGTGGCGCCCGGGGCCTCGCCCGTGGTCCCGCCCATGGCCTCGGCCGGCAGCTCGGCACGGTACACCGCCGCCGCGACGCTACCCAGGACGGCCACCCCGAGCCCCCCGCCCACCTCGTAGGACGTCTCCTCGATGGCCGCCGCGCTGCCCGACTTCTCCGCCGGCGCGCCGGCCATGACGACCGCCGAGGAGATCGCCAGCGCTCCTTGGCCGAAACCGATCAGCAGCAGCGCCGCCGCGACCGCCGGATAGCCCAGCGGCTGCGGCGCCACGGACACCACCAGGAATCCCGCTCCCGACACGGCCAGCCCGCCCGCCAGCACCGCCCGCGCCCCCACCACGACCGCCAGCCGGGGGGCCAGAGGCGCGGCGACCAGGGCCGCCAGCGCGGCGGGCAGCAGCCGCACCCCCGACTCCAGCGGCGAGTACCCCTGCACGAGCTGTAACCACTGCGCCAGGAGCAGCAGCGTCCCCGCCATCGCGATCGACGTGGCCAGCGCCGCCACCACGCCCGCCGAGAACGCCCCGCCCCGGAACAGCCGGATCTCCAGCAGCGGCTCCGGCCGGCGCAGGCAGCGCGCGACGAACCAGCCCAGAGCCACCACCGCGAACCCCGCCGCCGTCAGCGTCGCACCGCCAAACCCGCCAAGCCCGCCAAGTCCGCCAAGCCCGCCGAGCCCGCCCACTCCGCCGGCCCCGCCGGGGCCGCCGCCGTCCGCGCCGGCGTGCCTGACGGCCTGCTTGACGGCGTAGACGAGCGCCACCATGCCGGTGGTCGACAGGACCGCGCCGAGCAGGTCCCAGCGGCCCGGCGCGGGGTTGCGCGACTCGGGCAGCACGAACCACCCGGCGACGACGGCCACGACCATCACCGGCACGTTCACCAGGAACGCCGACCGCCAGCTCAACTGCTCCAGCAGCAGCCCGCCGAGCACCGGGCCCAGCGCGCCGCCCACGGCCGCCATGGCCGTCCAGACGCCGAGCGCGGTGGCGCGCTCGCGCGGGTCGGGGAACAGGTGGCGGATCATGGACAGGGTGGACGGCATGACCATCGCGCCGCCCACGCCCAGCAGCGCCCGAACCGCGATCACCGCCTCCGGGCCGTCAGCGGTGAGCACGGCGGCGGACGCCGCCCCGAAGACGGCGAACCCGCTCAGCAGCAGCCGCTTGCGTCCCCACCGGTCGCCCAGGGCCCCCAGCGTGACCAGCAGACCCGCCAGCACGAGCGCGTAGACGTCCACGATCCACAGCACCTGGATCGCGTCCGGCCGCAGATCTTCGGTCATGGCGGGAAGGGCCACGTTGAGGACGGTCATGTCCATGACGACGACGAGCACGCTGACGGACAGCACCACCAGCCCGGCCCATCGCCGCCGCCCCGAGCCCGGGTGGGCGGCGGACGTCATCGCCTCGCCCGCCGCACGCGCCCGCCGTCACCGTCCCCGGAGGCGGGCCCGCCGCCCGTGTCCCCGCCCGTGCCCCCGCCCGGGTCCCCGGGGGCGTGCCCGGCGGTGGGGGCGTCGGTGGGAGGGCGATCTTCGGTGGGGCGGGCGGCGGTGCCGTAGAGGAACGTGCCGAGGAGCAGGCGTGGCACCTCACGGCGCGCGATGTCGCCGCGCCTCAGACTCTCCCGCGCGGCCACCAGCAGGCCGAACACCGCGCTGCTCAGCCAGCGCGCCGGCAGGTCCGCGCGCAGCAGCCCCGCCTGCTGGGCGGCGGTGTAGAGCGCGACCTCGCGCTCTTCCAGCTCCTCGAAACGGCGCAGCAGCTCGGGATGGGTGACCAGGGCGTGGTCGGCGAGGCCGAACCCGTACTCGTCGGCGATGCCGACCAGGGCGGTGAGCAGGGCGTGGAGGGCGCGTTCCAGTCGTGCCGGTTCGCCGGAGGCCACCGCCTCGGTGATGCCGGCGGCCGTCTGGGCGTCGGCCCAGCGCTCCCGCGCCCGGTGGCCGAGCGAGACCATCAGGTCCTCGCGGCTGCTGAAGTGCCTGTGCAGCGTGGCCCGGCTCACCCCGGCGGCCTCGGCGATCTGCGCCATGGAGGCGGCCGGGTCCGCGTTCAGGTGCCGGATGGCCGCGCTCATGATCTGGTCCCGGCTCATGGATCCTCACAACGGATGAGACATCATTGTCGCAAACGATACATGATTGTCTTACGACAAGAGTCTCCCTCCGGCGGGATGGCGGGGCGAGCGGGCGGGGGCTTAAGGTGCGGCTGTGGTGAGCGGTGACGCGCGCAAGCGCATCCTGGACGCGGCAGAGGAGCTGTTCGCCGGCGGCGGCTACGAGGCCACCCCGACCTCCGTCATCGCCCGGCTGGCCCAGGTGCCGAAGGGACTGGTCTTCCATTACTTCCCGCGCAAGATCGACGTGCTGGTCGCGCTGGTGGACGAGCGGACGATCGTCGAGGAGGGGCGTGACGTCGACGCGGTCCCCGGCGACCCGGCCGGCACGCTGTCCCGGCTGGCGCGCGGGCTGCCGCTGCGGGCCTCACCGGCGATGCGGCGCATCCTGTTCCGCGAGGCCGACACCCACGGCTCCGTACGGGAGCGGCTCGGCCGCCTGAACGGGGAGCTGATCCGGCGCGCCAGGTTCGCGCTGGAGCTGGCGCTGCCGGGCGCCCGCGGCGACGCGGCGCGGCTGGAGGTGGCGGCGGCCACGTTCGCCGCCGTCCTGCTCTACCAGGAGACGCTCTGCCAGCTCACCGGCCACCAGCTCGACCCGGACGCCGTGGCCGAGCTCATCGCCCATTCGCTGGCCTGACCCGGCCCTGGCCCGGCCCCGGCCTGGCCCGGTGCGGGGGCGGGGTGCCGGGTCGCGGTGCGGTGCCGGGCCGTGGGGTCACTCGGCGTCGAGCGCCAGCAGCTCGTCGAGCGCCGCGCGCAGGTGGTCGAGCATGCCCCACACGTCGTCCGCGCGCTCCGGGCAGGCGACGACGCCGAAGTCCAGCATGCCGTCGTACGAGAAGCACGTGATGTTGAGGCCGCCGCTCACGTCGGACACCACCGACAGCGGGTAGTACGACAGCACCCGCCCCCCGCACAGGTACAACGGGAACTGCGGGCCGGGCACGTTGCTGATGATGATGTTGATGGGCGGGAACGCCACCGACGCCAGCCGGAAGAGCGCCGGCGTCGCCAGGCTCGTGAGCGGGGCGGGCAGCAGCGAGCACAGGTCCGCCGGCCAGGAGGCCGGCGCCTCGGCGAACCGGCGCTTGGCCGCCCGCATCGCGGCCCCCGTCTCGCGCAGCCGGTCACGGGCGCCGGCGACGTGCGTGGGGAGGGGGGCGACCATCGCCGAGATCTGGTTGCCGACGAGCTGCCGGGCGCCCCCCGTACGGACCGCGACGGGGACGGCGGCGACCAGCGGCTCCGCGGGCAGCGCGTCCCGCTCCACCAGCCACGCGCGCAGGGCGGAGGCGCACAGGGTCATGACGACGTCGTTGACGCTGATGCCGTTGGCCTTGGCGACGCTCTTGACGTCCTTGAGCGGGACCGAGCCGAACGACACGCGCCGCTCGGCGCTGACCGGGCCGTTGAACGGGGTGCGCGGGGCCACCAGCCTGGGAACCTCCGGCCGGTGGTGCCGGTCCCGCGCCACGAGCCTGGCCGCCCTGGCGATCAGCCCGGCGCCCGGGACACTGGAGACCAGGGGGATCGCGTCGAGGTCGCCGGCCGCGCGGACGGCGGCCCGCACGGCGCGAACGGGTTGCGTGGCGGACCGCACGGCGGCGCCGGCGAGCATCCGCGCCAGGCCGGGCTCCTCCCCGCCTTCCTGACCGGCGTTCGACGGTGTGGGGAGGGGGCCCGGGGCCGGGGCGGGCGTCTCGCCGGGCGGAGCGAGGCAGGTCTCCTCGGAGCCGGCCAAGGGGACGACGGTGGGGACGGCCCGCAGCGTCGCACCTGACGACGCCGCCCGCGACGCGCCGCCGCCCGCCCGCGCCCCGGTCGGGGCGGACCGTGCCGTACCCCCGGACGAGGCCGCCCGCGACGCGCCGGAAGGCGGGGCGGCGGGGCGGCGGCGGTCGCCCGGGGCGAGGTCGAGGAGGGCGGCGAGCGTCTCCGCGCCCGAGACGCCGTCGATGGCCGCGTGGTGCACCTTCGTGTACACCGCGACCAGCCCACCCGCCAGCCCGTGGATGAGGTGCATCTCCCACAGCGGGTGCGCCCGGTCGAGCCGCCGGGCGTGGATGCGCGCCACCTCGTCGGCGAGCTGCCGCTGGTCGCCCGGATCCGGCAGCGCGGTCTCGAACAGGTGGTTGCCGAGGTCGAACCCGGGATCCGCCGCCCAGTACGGATGGTCGAGGCCGAACGGCACCGGCGCGATCCGGAGGCTGAGGGCGGGAGACAGGTGGACGCGTTCGAGGAGCAGCTCGGCCAGGGCGTCGCGGTTGACCGCGCCGTCCGCCGGATCGAGGATGGCCAGCCCCGCCACGTGCGCGGCGGTGGTCGCGGACTCGACGTTGAGGAACTGGGCGTCGAGTGCGGTCAACTGGCGCATCTTGGCTCCTTATGGTCTCGTGTGGTCAGCGTCACACGGACCGATTTCGGATGGGTTTCCGCGCGAGTCTTTCAGATGAATTCACCGTACCCGGGCAGACCATTCGGGAATGCGCAGCTCAGCATGGATCGGTGACATTTTCCTATCCGCTGACAACATGAATCGGGTGTTGCACGACGGCGTCGAAGTGATAGCCGAAGGGGTGACGCGGAGTGACCAGCGGCTGTGTCGCGCCGGTCTCGTCGGTGGCGCGCGCCATGAGGACGTGCCGCCCGGGGGTACGGGGCGCCCACTGGACGTGCCACGGCAGCCAGGCGCTGACCAGGCGGCGGCCGTGATGCTGGGCCGGATGCCAGCTGCCGCCCCCGTCGAAGCTCACCTCCACGCGGGTGATGCGGCCGCGCCCCGACCATGACCGGCCGTGCAGGGTGTGGGGGACGCCGAGGGGGAGCACGGCGTCCCAGGGAAGTTCGAAAGCGCTCTTGACCGGCTGCGTGGTGATATCGCGGTAGAACAGGGTGTTCCAGGGAGTGAAGATCTCCTCGGTGGCGACCTCCAGATCGCCGAGCCATTTGATGGACGCAATTCCCGCCCATCCCGGGACCACCAGCCGCGCCGGAAATCCGTGATCGGGCGGAAGCGGTTCGCCGTTCATTTCGTAGGCGACTATCACGTCGTCCATGGCCTTGCCGGCGGGCAGCGGCCTGCGTACCCGGCCGTGGTCCTCGAACGGCGCGTCCAGCCCCCGCGCCACCACGTCCACGGCCTCGGGCCGCAGGCCGGCCTCCCGCAGGAGGTACGACAGGGGCACGCCGCGCCAGCGCGCCACCCCGATCGCGCCGAGCCCCCACTGCGCCCCGGGGGCCGGCTCGCGCTGCTGGGTGTCGTAGAGGCTGCGGCCGTTCCCGGCGCACTCGATCGCGGTGTCGATGGTCCGCGAGGGCATGGCGAGCAGTTGCTGATAGGTGTACGAGGCGGGACATCGCACGCCGGGGCCGTGCAGGCGCAGCCGCCACGTGGAGGCGTCGATCAGCGGGGTGACGGTGTGGTTGCGCACGAAGAACCGGTCGGTCGGCGTGTGGTAGCCCGCGCCGGCCATGGCTTCCCAGCGCATCTCCGCGTTGCCGTCGTGCAGCCGGAACAGGTGGTCCGGCAAGGGCTTGACGATCGTTGTCACGGCCTGCTTCACGGGGCCACCACCTCCGTTAATCTTTATTTCCTACTGGAAAACCATGTAATCATATCGACCGGTTCTGATCCACTGGCCGCCCCGTAACGGCTCGGTCGTGGCGAGGGCCGTCAGCGGGCCCTCTCCGGCGGGTCCTCCGTCTGGGATATACCCGTCATGGCGAGGGACAGCAGGCGCCGCGCCAGCTCTGGCCGCCCCGGCGACTGCTCGCCCGCCCACGCCATGCCGGCCGCGATCGCCAGCAGCTCCTCCGTGGTGACGTCGTGCCGTACGCCGCCCCGCGTCTGGGCGCGTTCCAGCAGCTGGGAGCCGGCCGCCCGCATCGCCGCGCACGAGGCGTGCAGCTCCGACTCCTCGTCGCGCAACGCCGCCATGACCGACTCCGGCAGGCCCCGGTACGTCGCGGACCCGGCCGCCACCTCCGCGAGCCAGGTGGCCAGGGCGTCGCGCGGCGACGGCTCGGCGAGCAGGTCGGCGGCCCGCCGGGCCAGACCGTCGAAGCGGTCGCGCATGAGCGCCTGGAGCAGCGCCTCGCGCGTCGGGAAGTGCCGGTAGAGGGTGCCGATCCCCACGCCGGCGCGCCGGGCGATGTCGCGCAGCGACGCCTCCGTGCCGTGCTCGGCGAAGGCCGCGCGGGCGGCGGTCAGGAGCTGGTCGTGGTTGTGGCGGGCGTCCGCGCGAAGCGCCTCGGGCACGGCGGGGGTCTCCTTCGGTGTTGACAACCGGAGCAGTGCTCCGTATGTTCCGGAGCATCGCTCCGCATAATCTACCAAGGAGACACCATGATCGGACGGACCGTGCTCGTCACCGGCGCGACGGGCCAGCAGGGCGGCGCCACCGCACGTGCCCTGCTGGCGAAGGGCTGGCACGTCAGAGCCCTGGTACGCGACCCGGGCGCCCCGGCGGCCCGGCTGCTGGCGAAGGCCGGCGCCGAGCTCGTGCCCGGCGACATGGGCGACCGCGAGTCGCTGGCGGAGGCGGTGCGCGGCGCCTACGGGGTGTTCAGCGTGCAACCGGCCGCCGGCCCGCCGCACGGCGTCGCCGAGGAGGTACGGCTCGGCGTCAACGTGGCCGACGCCGCGCACGAGGCCGGTGTGCGGCACCTCGTCTACACCTCCGTCGGCAGCGCCGACCGGGACACCGGCATCGCCACCTGGAACACCAAGTGGGAGATCGAGCGGCACATCAGGGCGCTCGGCCTGCCGGCCACGATCCTGCGCCCCGTCATGTTCATGGAGAACCACACCCGGCCGGGCTTCGGCGTGACCGGTGAGACCGCGCTCATGCGGATCATCCCGCCCAAGGCGAGGGTCCAGCTCATCGCCGTCGCCGACATCGGCGCGTTCGCCGCGCTGGCCTTCACCGACCCGGACCGCTACCTGGGTGAGGCGCTGGAGCTGGCCGGCGACGAGCTGACCCGCGACGACCTGGCGGCCGCCATCACCCGCGCCACCGGCCATCCCGTCAACACCGACCCCATCCCCGAGGAGCGGCGCGCGGCACTCGGGCTCGGGGCGTCCCACCTGGAGACGGAGTCGTTCGGGGCCTGGGCCGCGGACATCCCGGCGCTGCGGGCCCTGCACCCGGGGCTGATGAGCTTCGAGACGTGGCTGGACCGCGAGGGCAAGGCGCTGTTCGCCGCCCTGCTCGCCGGCTCCTGACCCTCGTACGGCCCGGACCGGGCTTCCCGCCGGGAGCAGGCGGGACGGCGGTGGCCGAGGGCGGCGGCGGGCGCCGGGCCGGGCCCCCTCGATGGGCTACGACGGGTGGCCGAGGGCGCGGCGGGCGGCGCGGGTCAGGGCGGGCAGGGTCGGGCCGGTGAGGACGGCGGCGATGTGGGCGTCCGGGCGGATCAGCCACGCCTCGCCCGGCCTCGCCCCCAGCGCCTCACGCACGCCGCCGCCCGGGTCGATCTCGTCCAGGTCCAGCACCGTGACCGGCGCCCGGACCGCGCGGGCCGCCGCCGTGCCGAGCGCCTCGCGGTCGAGCCCCTCGGCGAGCAGCACGAGCAACCCGTCACGGCACACCTGCCGCAACCTGGTCACCTCCGGCCGTCCCTGGACGGACACGGGCGCGTCGGGCACGATCCCGCCGGGGACCGGCGAGGCGGACTCGCCCCTCGCCGGCCGTCCGGTGAACGTCCGCCCGGGAGCGGGCGTCGTCAGCGGCGAGTCGAGATACCAGAACGGCTCCGCGAACCGTCCCGAGTCCACCGCCGAGACCCTCTCCGGGGAGCGGGCCGAGGCGGCGCGGTCGAGGATCTCGCGGCGGCGTGCCCACCCGGCCTCGGTGCGCGGCGCGAGGAAGCGCATCGTCGCCGCCGTCACCTCCAGGTTCTCCAGCGCCGCCGCACGCCGCTCCGTCTCGTACGTCCCCAGCAGCTCCTCCGGCGCCCACCCGTACCGTACGAAGGCGATCTTCCACGCGGCGTTCTCCGCGTCCGGCACCCCGGAGTTCAGCCCGCGGGCGCCGAACGGCGCCACCAGGTGAGCGCAGTCGCCCGCCAGCAGCACCCGCCCCGCCCGCATCCGGTCCGTCACCCGCGAGTGGAACCGGTACACGGTCCGCCACACCAGCTCGTACGGCCGCTCGCCCACGACCTGCCTGATCCGCCGGTCCAGCCCGCCCGACGCCTCCTCGGCCGCGAGGTCGAAGTCCGGCGGCACCTGCCAGTCGATGCGGTACGTCGATCCCGGGCACGGATGGACGAGGACCTGGCGGCCGGGGTTCCAGGCGGGGTCGAAGTGGAAGCGGCGCTCCCGCTCCCAGCCGGGCAGCTCGGCGCGGACGTCGCAGATGAGGAACCGCTCGTCGAACGTCTCCCCGTCGAACGACACCCCCAGCGCGGCCCGTACGAGCCCGCCGTGGGCTCCGGCGCAGGCGACCGCGTGCGAGCCCCGCACCTCGGCGCCGTTCGCGCACCGCACGGTCACCCCGTCCGCATCGGGCGGGAAGGCGACCACCTCGTGCCCCCACCGCACGTCGATCAGCGGCGTGGCGGCGATCCGCTCGTCCAGTAGCTCCTCGGTGCGGGCCTGTGAGATGTTCACGAACGGCGGCAGCGGCGAGCGGCCCGGGTCGAAACTCCAGGCGAACAGCTCCCGGCCCTGGTAGTAGGTGCGCGCGGTGGTCCAGGTCAGCCCCTCGGCGGTGATGGCGCCGCAGCCGGCCGCCTCCCACACGTCGAGCACGTCCCGCTGCTGGCAGATCGACCTCGACCCGGCGGGATCGCGGCCGGGACGCCGGTCCAGGACGACGACGGGCAGCCCCCAGCGGGCCAGCAGCAGCGCCGCCGTCTGCCCCACCGGCCCCGCCCCGATCACGACCACGGGAAGCGGCCCGGCCGGCGGCGGGGGGCCGGGGAACGGGTCCGGCGACATCGTCGCTCAGCCCTGGAGGAGGGCCCAGACCTCGCGGTCGCGGGCCGCCGTCCAGACCCGCGGGCGTTCGACGCCGGACAGCTCGTCCCACAGCCGCGACACGTCGAACGGCAGGCAGTGCTCGAAGATCGGCCACCCGCCGAACCGGGGCGCGAGCCGCTCGCGCACCGCCTCGAACGCCTGCCTGAGCGTCCCGCCCGCGTCGCGCACGGCGCCCACCTCGCGGATCATGACCTCCAGGAACATCCGGGTCTGCGCGATGGCCGCGTCCACCGCCTCCCGGCCCCAGGCGACCGCGCCGCGCCCGCCGACCAGCGTCTCGGCGCCCAGCCCGGCGATCCGGTCGAGCGTGCCGGTGGCCCAGTCGCGGTGGAAGGCGTCGCCGGTGTAGAGGGCGGCCTGGGCCTCCACCAGGTCGCCGGCGAACAGGATGCGCCGCTCGGGCAGCCAGACCACCAGATCGCCCTCGGTGTGGCCGCGCCCGCAGTGCCACAGCACCAGGTCGCCCCGCCCGCCGCCGAGGTCGATCGTGAGCCGGTCGGAGAACGTCAGTGTCGGCCACGTCAGCCCGGGGATGCTGGCAGGCTCCTTGAACAGGCGCGGCATCCGCCCGAGCTCCGACTCCCAGTCCTCCTTGCCGCGCTCGGCGACCAGCTCCCGCGTCTTGTCGTGCGCCACGACGACGTCGGCGCCGAACGCGCTCGCGCCCAGCACCCGCACGGCGTGGTAGTGCGACAGCACGAGGTAGCGCACCGGCTTGTCGGTGTGCTCGCGCAGCCGGGTCAGCCACTCACGCGCCGCCACGGGTGTCGCCAGCGCCTCGAAGCAGACGAGGAAGTCCTCGCCCTCGATCGCGCCGGCGTTGGGGTCGCCCTCGGCGGTGAACGCGTACACGCCGTCCGCCAGCACGTCCAGGCTCTGCCGCTGGTCGGCCAGGTCGGCCGACGAGGCGAACGCCTTCGCCGTCATGAGCCCCCCACACGCCGCGAGGACAGGTCCTTCCCACCTTACGCCGGGAGCCCCGGGAAACCCGGTAAGGCGTCAGGGCCGCAGGAAGGCCCGGAGCCGCTCCAGTGGCCAGGTGTTGATGACGTCGTCGGTGGTGAGCCAGGCCCGCTGCGCGATGCCGACGCCGAACCGCTGGTGGGCCAGGTGCGGGATGGCGTGGGAGTCGCTGTCGATGGAGAACTTCACCCCGTGGTGCCTGGCCAGCCGTACCAGGTCGGACGGAAGGTCGGAGCGGTCGGGGTAGGAGTCGATCTCCATGGCCGTGCCCGTGCGGGCGGCGGCGCGGAAGATCGCGTCCCAGTCGGCGTCGACCGGGTCACGCTTGCCGATCTTGCGGGTGGTGGGGTGGCCGATGATGTCGACGTACGGGTTCTCGCAGGCGGCGATGAAGCGGCGGGTCATCTCGTCGCGCGGCATGCCGAAGTGGGAGTGCACGGAGGCCACGCACACGTCGAACTCCCGCAGCACCTCGGCGGGCCAGTCGACCGAGCCGTCGGGCGCGATGTTGAGCTCGCTGCCGTGCAGCAGCCGCATGCCCGGGTGCCGCTCCTGCAGCTTGGCCAGCCGCTCGCGCTGCTCCAGCGCCTTGTCGAGCGTCATGCGCTGCATGGCCAGGTCGGGCGCGTGGTCGGTGACCGCGTAGTAGGAGTAGCCGCGCGCCTCGGCGGCGGCCACCATGTCCTCCAGCGAGGCGATGCCGTCGGTCAGGTCGGTGTGGGTGTGCAGGTCGCCGCGCAGGTCCGCCAGCCGCACCAGCTCGGGCAGCTCGCCGCGCAGCGCCGCCCGCACCTCGCCGCCGTCCTCGCGCATGGGCGGCGGGACGTACTGCATGCCGAGCGCGGCGTAGATGTCCTCCTCGGACTCGGCGGCGATCACCCGCTCGCCCTCGAACAGGCCGTACTCCGACAGCTTCCAGCCCTTCTTGACCGCCATCTCGCGGATCGCGACGTTGTGCTCCTTGGAGCCGGTGAAGTACTGCAGGGCGGCGCCCCACGAGGCCGCGGGCACCACCCGCAGGTCGACCTGCACGCCGGAGGTGGTGCGGATCGACGTCTTCTTGTCGCCGGCCGCGATCACCTCCGCGACGTACGGCTGCGCCCGGAACTCCTCCATGATCGATTCGGGTGCCACGGCGAGGATGTCGATGTCGCCGATCGTGTCCTTCATGCGGCGCAGCGACCCGGCGTAGGCGACGCGCTCGGCCGTCAGGGACGCCATCACCTGCTCGGCCAGCGACATGGCGACGCCGATGTGGACCCGGCGGCCCGCCTGCTCGATCTGCTCGACGCCCTTGGCGAGGTTGGCCAGGGTCTTGGCGCCGAGGCCCTTGACGCCGTCGAGCCGGCCCGCCGCGATCGCCTCGCCCAGCGCGGCGGGGGAGTCGATGCCGTAGTCCTCGAACAGCATGATCGCGGTCTTCGGCCCCAGCGACGGCACCCGCGTCAGCCGCCGGACCCCTTCGGGCACCCGCCCGCGCAGGTCGTCGAGCTGCCGGAAGCTCCCGCGCAGCAGGAACTCCTCCATCTTCTTCGCGATCGCCTCGCCGACGCCGGGGACGCCGCGCACGTCGGTCGCCGAGATGTCCTCGGGGAAGCCGGCGATGGCCTTGGCGGCCTTCTGGTAGCTGCGCACCCGGAAGGCGTCACCGCCGGTCAGCGCGAACAGCTCGGCGTACTCCTGCAGCGCCGCCGCCGCTTCCTCGTTAGCACGTGCCATGGCCAAAGCTTAGAAGCCGCCACCGACACTTCCGGCCCCGCCCGGCCGCTCCCGGCGGACGCCGCGGGGAGCGGGTGACGACCGTCAGAAGCGGACCACGCGCGGCCGGTACGGCTCGGTGAGGAAGGTGAGCTCCTCCTCCGTCAGCCGGACGTCCACCGCGGCGACCGCGTCGTCCACGTGCCGCTCCTTGGTGGCGCCCACGATCGGGGCCGTCACCGCCGGCTGCTGGAGCACCCAGGCCAGCGCGACCTGCGCGGGAGGCAGGTCCCGCTCCTTGGCGATCCGCGCCACCCGGTCGATGACGATTTGGTCGTCGTCCGGCTCGTACAGGGAGCCGATGCGCGGGTCGGAGCCGGCCCGCGCGGTCGCGGCGTCCTGGCCGGCGCGGGCGAGCACGCCGCGCGCCAGCGGGCTCCACGGGATGACGCCCACGCCCTGGTCGGCGCAGAGCGGCAGCATCTCGCGCTCCTCCTCGCGGTAGAGGAGGTTGTAGTGCGGCTGCATCGACACGAACCGGGTCCACCCGTTGACCTCGGCGACGTGCTGCGCCTTGGCGAACTGCCACGCCCACATCGTGGAGGCGCCGATGTAGCGGGCCTTGCCGGCCTTGACCACGTCGTGCAGCGCCTCCATCGTCTCCTCGATGGGCGTCTCGTCGTCCCAGCGGTGGATCTGGTAGAGGTCCACGTGATCGGTGCCGAGCCGCCGCAGGGAGTCGTCGATCGAGGCGTGGATGTGCTTGCGCGACAGGCCGCGGTCGTTGCGCCCCTCGCCCATGGGGAAGTAGACCTTGGTCGCCAGCACGTAGTCCTCCCGCCGGGGGAAGATCTTGCGCAGCAGGTTGCCGGTGACGACCTCGCTCTCGCCGGCGCTGTAGACGTCCGCCGTGTCGAAGAACGTCACACCGGCGTCGGCCGCGCGCCGCACCAGCGGCTCCGCCTGCTCCTCGGTGAGGGTCCACTCCATCTTGGCGGGGTCGCCGTAGCTCATCATGCCAAGGCAGATACGGGAGACTTTCAGGCCAGTGGTGCCGAGTCGCGTGTATTCCATGGGGTCAACCCTATGACTGGCATGTTTGCCCCGGCTTGCGGACCGAAGGTGTCCGAACCAGGCCATCCGCTTTACAGGCGTCGGCCGATCGGGTCGATTAGAGGGAGGCGTGGACCGGGCGGCAGGCGGGGGGCGGGTGTACTGCACGGGGAACGGGTTCGCGGCCCGCTTGCGCTCGGTGGTCGTCACCCCCATGTCCCCGTTGTGGCTGGGCCGGGTCGCCGTGACGGCCGGACTGGCGGCTCTCACGGTCCCCGTCCAGGCCGCTCTGACGGTCCCCGTGGAGTCCGCTCTGGCGGTGCCCGTCGGGGCGGTGGTGCTGATGGCGCTGCTGGCCGTGCACGCGCGGTTCGTCCTGGGGGTGCTGGCGCGCCGGGAGGGCGGGTGGTGGCTGGTCGGGGCGCAGGCGTGGCTGACGTACCTGCCGATGCCGTGGTTCGGGGCGGCGTGGACGCCGGTGTGCGGGCTGCTGTCGGGCGCGCTGCTCGTGACCGCGTACCGCGTCCGGTCAGCGGTGCTGGTGGCCCTCGCCGCGGCCTGCGGCCCGGTGCTGCTGTGGGCGCCGCCGGGCGCGCTGGCCCACACGGGCTGGGCGGTGGGCGCGCCGGTGCTGGGGCTGGCGGAGTACGCCGTGGTGACGCTCGCGGGGCGGGCGCACTGGCTGGCGGCCGCCCGTAACGACGTCATCGGCCGGGCCGTCGCCCTGGAGCGCCGGCGGTTCACCCGCGACCTGCACGACCTGGTGGGGCACCGGCTGACCGCCCTGGTGCTGAAGGCGCAGCTCGTCGAGCGGCTGGTCCGCGAGGGCGACCCCAAGGCGGAGGTCGAGGTGGGGGAGACCCTGGTGCTGCTGCGCGCCCTCGCCTCCGACGTGCGCTCCGTCGCCCACGGCGGGGGCCACGCGTCGCTGGAGAGCGAGGTGGCGTCGGCGCGCGCCCTGCTGGAGTCGGTGGGGGTGCGCTGCGACGTACGGGTGTCGTGCCGTGACCTGCCGGGGGAGGTGGCCGAGGCGCTGGTCCACGTCCTGCGTGAGGGCGTGACGAACATCCTGCGGCACGCCGCCGCGCGGAGGTGCGTGATCCGGCTGGACGAGCAGGACCGGCTGATAACCCTGTCGATCAGGAACGACGGCGCCCGCCCGGTGCGGCGTCACGGGAGCGGGCACCACCTCGGGCCGCACGGGGGCGGTCCTCACGGTGACGGTCCTCACACCGGCGGGTCTCACAGTGGCGGTCCTCACACCGGTGGGCCTCACAACGGCGGGTCTCACAGCGGCGGGCACGGGCTCGGGAACATGACGGAGCGGCTCGCGGGGCTCGGCGGCTGGCTGGAGACGGACGCTCGCGGGGGCGAATTCGCCTTCTCGGCCTTCATTCCCCGGGCCAATGGTGACCGTATAACCGGCCAATGATGAAAAACACACAAATGCAATTATATTTGTACCAATTTAGCGATGCCGTGTGTTACTAGCCGCAAACCCACCCGGAACGTCAGTCTTACTCCAGACCGCACCGGGAGGGAGCGCCGGATGGACCAGTACGAGCTGTACTGCCTGGCGGACAGCCGTTTCTACGACACCCTCGGCCACACCGACGCCGAGGAGGCCGGCTTCTCCCTGCTGCGCAGGCCGCTCCCCGAGGGCTGGGTCCACATGGTCACCGGAACCTGGTGCTACTACGCCGCCACCGGTCAGCCCCCGCTGCCCCGGCAGGGCTGGAAGATCCACGTCTCCGCCCGCCTCGACGACGCCGAGCGCGCCATCGCCGCCGTATGGGATTACTGCGTTCCCCGCGGAATGGCGTTCAAATTCCTGCGCGATCCGGCCGTGCACGTGATGGTCAATTCCAAGGCCGCCTCCCGCGCCTCCAGCGGGAAACTCGTGACCATCTACCCGCGCGACGAGGCGCAACTCGAACTCGCCCTCAAGGAGCTGCACGAGCTGCTGCGCGGCGTCCAGGGCCCGTACGTCCTCAGCGACCTCAGGTACGGCGAGGGCCCGCTCTACGTGCGCCACGGCGGGTTCGCCGAGCGGCACTGCCTGTCCGGCGCCGGCGAGCGGGTGCCGGCGGTCGAGGACGCCGACGGCCGGCTCGTGCCGGACGTGCGCGGGGCCACGTTCACCGTGCCGCCGTGGGCGACACTGCCCGCCTTCCTGGAGCCCCATCTGGCCGCCCGCAACGCGGTCACCACGACCGGCCTGCCGTACGAGATCGAGCAGGTCCTGCACTTCTCCAACGGCGGCGGCGTCTACCTGGCCCGCCACCGCCCCACCGGCGAGCGGCTGGTGCTGAAGGAGGCGCGTCCGCACGCCGGCCTCGACGCCGCCGGGCGCGACGCCGTCACCCGGCTCGGGCACGAGCGCGACATGCTCGAACGCCTGGCCGGCCTCGACGCGGCGCCCGCGCTGCGCGACCACTTCACGCTCGGCGAGCACCACTTCATCGCGATGGAGTTCGTCGACGGCACGCCGCTCCAGCGCCGCCTCGTCCACCGCTACCCGCTCACCCGCGCCACCTGCCGGGCCGAGGACGTCGCCGAGTACACCCGCTGGGCGCTCGCCACGCTGGACCGGGTCGAGGCCGCCATCGAGGCGCTGCACGCCCGCGGCGTCGTCTTCGGAGACCTGCACCCGGACAACGTGCTGCTCACGGAGGACGGGCGCGTGGTGCTGATCGACTACGAGGTCGCCACGCTCGCCGACGACGGCGCGCGGGCCGCGCTGGCCCACCCCGCGTTCGCCGCGCCGCCGGACCGGCAGGGCGTGGACGTCGACAGGTACGCGATGGCGTGCCTCAGGTTCGCCCTGTTCGCCCCGCAGTGCACCATCATGCTGCCGCTGCACCGGCCGAAGATCCTCCAGGTCGCGGAGATGGTCGCGGAGAGCTTCCCGGGGACGGCGGACATGGTCGGCGCCGCCGCGGCCACCATCCTCGGCGACACCCTGCCCGTTTCCCGCGACGCCGCGCCCGCCGGCCCTGGGCCGGACCGCACGCCCATGCCGGGACGCGCGCCCTGGACCGAGCTGCGCGACGCGATGTGCCGGGCCATCACCGCCTCCGCCACCCCGGAGAGGGACGACCGGCTGTTCCCCGGCGACGTGGCCCAGTTCCGCCCCGGCGGCGGCCTCAACCTCGCCCACGGCGCCGCCGGCGTCCTGTACGCGCTCGCGGCGACCGGCGCCGGCCGGTACCCCGCCTACGAGGAGTGGCTGCGCGAGCGCGCGCTGCGGCCCGCCCAGGGGTCGGGGCTCGGCCTGTACGACGGCCTGCACGGCATTGCGTACGCCCTCGACCGGCTCGGCCGCCGCCAGGACGCCCTCGACCTGGCCGACGTCTGCTTACGCGAGAAGTGGGACGGCCTCGAATCCGCCCTCTCCTCCGGCCTGTCCGGCATCGGGCTGAACCTCCTCCACCTCGGCCGCCGCCATGACGAGCCCGAACTCACCCGGGCCGCCCTGCGCGCCGTCGACATCTGCGCCGACCGGCTCGGCGGCCCCGGCGACGTCCCCGAGACCAGCGGCGGCGACCACCCGAGAGCCGGCCTCATGCACGGCTCCAGCGGCCCCGCCCTGCTGTTCCTGCACGCCTACGAGCACACCGGCGACCCGGCGCTGCTCGACCTGGCCGACACCGCGCTCCGGCAGGACCTCCGCCGCTGCGCCACCTCCCAGGACGGCTCGCTCCAGGTGAACCAGGGCTGGCGGCTCCTGCCGTACCTCGACGAGGGATCGGCCGGCATCGCCCTGGTCCTCGCCCGCCACCTCGGCCACCGCGACGACCCCGGCCTCGCCGACGCGCTGGCCGGCCTGCGGGCCGCCGGCCGCGCCGGCTACTACGTCCAGCCGGGGCTGTTCACCGGCCGGGCCGGGATCATCGCCGCGCTCCCGGAACGCGACCCGTTCGCCGGCCGGCTGGTCGAGGGGCTGCGGTGGCACGCGCTGCCGTTCGCCGGCGGCCTCGCCTTCCCCGGCGACCGGCTGCTGCGGCTCTCGATGGACTTCGCGACGGGCACCGCCGGTGTCCTGTTCGCGCTCGGTTCGGTGCTGGGCGAGCAGCCCGTGCACCTGCCCTTCCTGGAGCCGGCCTCGCAAGGGCGGCCCCGTCACCCCGACCCCTGGAAGGAGGTGTAAACCATGGTTCTCCTCGACCTGCAGGGCCTCGAGTCCCCGGCGAGCAGCGACGTCGCCAGCGGCGGCTCCACGCTCACCGTGCTGGGCTGCCACTCCGGCGCCCCCAGCAACCTGAGTGTCGCGGTCTGCCACTGACCCGCGGCATCGGAGATCCCCGCGCCGCCGTCTCGTCGGCGCGGGGATCGGCCCATGTACGACCAGTGAGCCTGCATGACCAGTGAGCCTGCATGACCGGTGAGACTGCAGGACGTGTAAGACGCGGAGGTAGGGGTGCGGGCCGGAGACCGGCTGGTGATGGACGCGGTACGGCGCGGCGGGCCCTGGCCCGTGGTGCTGGCCGTCACGGCCGTCGCCGGAGCGGCCGGGGAGCTGGCCCTGCCGTACGCGGCGGGCAGGACCGTCGACGCCTTCACCGCCTCCCTCACTGGCGGCGGCCGGCAGCCGTTCACCTCGGGCGCCGGCGGCTGGCTGGTCGCCTGCGCCGCGCTCGTCGCCTGCGTCATGCTCTGCGAGAGCATCGGCGTGTGGGCGCGCGGCGCGAGCGGCGCCCGCGCCGCGGCCGGGCTCCGCCTCCGGATCCTGCGCCACGTGCTGGGCGCCGGTCCCGTCGCGACCCGCCGCTTCCCGGAAGGGGAGCTGGTCACCCGCGCCGGACTCAACGCCGAGGAGGCGGGCCGCGCCCCCGAGACGATCACCGGCGCGCTCGCGCTGCTCGTGCCGACGGTGGGCGCCCTCGTGGCGCTCACGCTCATCCATCCCGTCCTGACCGCCGCCCTGGCCGCCGGGATCGTCCTCGTCCTGCTGGTGTTACGCGCGTTCCTCCGTACGACCACGGCTCTCGCGGGCGGCTACCAGGAGGCGCAGGGCGAGATCGCCGCCCGGCTCGTCGGCGCGCTGGACGGCGCCCGCACCATCGCGGCCGCCGGCACCGCCGACCGTGAGGCCGCCCGTGTCCTCGCCCCGCTGGAGGCGCTGCGCCGGCACGGCCTGGCCCTGTGGCGCGCCAACGCCTCGGCCGGGGTGCGCGCCGGACTCGTCATGCCGCTGGCGGAGGTGGCGGTGCTGGCGGCGGGTGGCCTGCTGCTCGCATCGGGAGAGCTGACCGTGGGGGGGCTGTACGCGGGGGCGAGGTACGCGGTGCTGGGCTCGGCGCTGAGCACGGGGCGGGGGCTGACCGGCGCCCTGGCCGGGGCCCGACCGGCGGGCGCCCCCCTGGCCGCCCTGCTCCCCGTCCCCCGCCCCGCCCACGGCACCCGCGCGCTTCCCACCATCGGCGACGGACCCCGCACCCGCACCCGCCCGCTTCCCGCCGACGGCCTCGGACCCCGCACCCGCCCGCTTTCCGACGACGGCGTCGGCGCCCCGGAGGGCACGCTGGAGTTCCGTGGCGTGGCCGCGGACGGGCTGACCGTGGGCGACCTCGTCGTGCCCGGCGGCTCCGTGACGGCCGTCGTGGGCCGCTCGGGATCGGGCAAGTCGCTGCTCGCCGCCCTCGCGGCCCGCCTGACCGACCCGGAACGCGGGACGATCCTGATGGACGGCGTGCCGCTGCCCGAGCTGACCCGCGACGAGCTGCGGCGCGCGATCGGCTGCGCCTTCGACCGCCCCGTCCTGGTCGGCGACACGATGGGGGACGCGATCGCCCTCGGCCTCCCCGCCGCCTCCTCGGAACGCCCCGCGTCGGGCGCCGTCGTCGCGGCGGCCGTGGCGGCCAGGGCCGACGGCTTCGTCAGGCGGCTGCCCCAGGGGTACGCCACCCCGCTCCCCGAGGCGCCGCTGTCCGGCGGCGAGCGGCAGCGGATCGGCCTGGCCCGCGCCTTCGCCCAGGCCGGGCGCGTGCTCGTCCTGGACGACGCGACCAGCAGCCTCGACACCGTCACCGAGCGGCAGGTCGGCCGGGCCCTCACCGGCGACCCCGCCGGCCGTACCCGGCTCGTCGCCGCCCACCGGCTCGCCACCGCCGCCGGCGCCGACCAGGTCGTCTGGCTGGAGGGCGGCGCCGTGCGCGCCGTGGGAACCCACGCCGGTCTCTGGCAGGACCCCGCCTACCGCGCCGTCTTCCAGGAGGCCACCCCATGACCCCGCGCACGGCCGGCCGCGAGGGGACGGCGGGGTGGCTGCTCCGCCGGGCGCTGCGGCGGGAGCCGTACCAGCTGGCGCGCATCGGCGGCTGGTCGGTGCTGGAGGCCGCGCCCGCGTTCCTCATCGGGCACGCCATCGCCCGCGCCATCGAGGACGGCTTCGCGGCGGGCCGTCCCGGCACCGGTTTCCTGTGGCTCGCCGCGCTCGGGGTGGCGTGGCTGGTCGCCGCCGTGGCCGCGCGCCAGATCGTGCTGGCCGTCGCCGCCGTCGCCGAGCCGTTCCGCGACGACCTGCTGGCCCTCGTCGTCCACGGCGCGGTACGGCGGGCGGCCGCCACCGCGGGCGCGCGGCGGGACAGCGCCGCGGTCACCCGGGCCGGACTCCAGGTGGAGCTGGCCAGGGACGCGTTCGCCGCGGTGGTGACGACCGTGCGGGGGTTCGCGTTCACCGTGCTCAGCGTCGTGCTCGGGCTGCTCACGCTGGCGCCGGGCGCGGCGGCGCTGGTGCTGCCGCCGTTCGGGGCGGGGCTGGGGCTGTTCCTGGTGTCGTTGCCGGCGCTGGCCCGCAGGCAGCGGGCGTTCCTGGTCGCCGACGAGCGGCTGGCCGAGGCGATGACGGCGACGATGGGCGGGCTGCGCGACATCACCGCCTGCGGAGCGGAGGAGCGGGAGGGCGACCGGCTGGCGGTGCGCGTCGCGGAGCAGGCCGGCGCCGCCCGCGCCCTGGCCCGCGTCACCGCCGTCCGCACGGCCGCGCTGGCGGTCGGCGGCTGGCTGCCCGTCCTGCTGGTCCTCGCCGGCACACCCTGGCTGCTGCGCGACGGGGCCGGCGCGGGCGTCGTCGTGGGGGCGCTGGCGTACGTGACCCAGTCCCTCGCGCCCGCCCTCGGCGGGCTCGTGCAGGGCCTCGGCGTGAGCGGCGTGCGGCTGGCGGCGACGCTGGAGCGCATCGCCGGCGCCGCCCCGGCCGAGCGGCCCGCCGCCCCGCTCCTGCGGCCCGCGAGTGCCGAGGTCCGGCTGCGCGGCGTCACCTTCGCGTACGGCCCGCACTCGGCGCCCGTCGTGGCCGGCCTCGACCTGCGCGTGCCGGAGGGGGAGCACCTGGCGGTCGTCGGGCCCAGCGGGGCGGGCAAGTCCACGCTGGCGGCCCTGATCAGCGGCCTGCTGCGGCCGGACGCGGGGGAGGCGCTGGTCGGCGGGGCGCCGGCCGCGTCCCTGGACCCGTCCGCCCGGGTCCTGATCCCCCAGGAGGCGTACGTCTTCCGCGGCACCCTGCGCGAGAACCTCACGTACCTCCGTCCCGGCGCCGCAGCGGACGGGCTGGACGAGGCCGTGGCGGCGCTCGGAGCGGAGGACCTCGTCCGGGCGGCCGGCGGGTACGACGCGCCGCTCGACCCCGCCGCCCTGTCCGCCGGCGGGCGCCAGCTCGTCGCCCTGGTACGCGCCTACCTGTCGCCCGCCCGCCTCGTCGTCCTGGACGAGGCCACGGCGCACCTGGACCCCGCCGCCGAGGCGCGGGTGGAGCGGGCGTTCGCCCGGCGCGGCGGCACGCTCGTCGTCGTCGCGCACCGCATCACCTCCGCGCGGCGCGCCGGCCGCGTCCTGCTCATGGACGGGCCGGACGTGCGCTCCGGCTCCCACGACGAGCTCGTCCGCACCGCCCCCCTGTACGCCGACCTGGTCGGCCACTGGCAACCGGAGCCCGTGTCATGAAATACCCGCAAGCACGGCGTCTGTCCCTCGTCGACCACCTCCACGGCCACCCCGTCCCCGACCCGTACCGCTGGCTGGAGGACCCCGCCGCCCCCGAGACCCGCGCGTGGCAGCAGGCCCAGGACCGGCTGTGGCGCGAGCACGCCGCCACGCTGCCGCTGCGCGACCGGTTCGAGGCGCGCCTGGTGGAGCTGAGCGCCGTCGGCATGGTGACCCCGCCGCTGTGGCGCGGCGAGCGCCGCTTCCACCTGTCGCAGTCCGCCGGCCAGGAGCACCCGGTGCTCCACCTCGACGACAGGCCGGTGCTCGACCCCGCCCGCCTGGACCCCTCCGGGCTCACCACGCTCGACGGCTGGCAGCCGGACCACGACGGCCGCCTGGTGGCGTACCAGCTCTCGCGGCGCGGCGACGAGCGCGCGGAGCTGTACGTCCTCGACCTGGCCACCGGCGAGCCGGTGGACGGGCCGATCGGCGGCTGCCGCTACTCGCCCGTCGCCTGGCTCCCCGGCGGCGCCGGCTTCTACTACGTCCGCTTCCGGCAGGGCGTCTACCTGCACCGCCTCGGCGACCCGGCCGACGTGGAGGTGTTCAGCCGCGGCCCCGTCGCGTACGGCCTGCAGACCAGCGGCGACGGCCGGTGGCTGACGATCACCGCGGGCACCCGGGCCGGCAACGGCGCCTGGCTGGCCGACCTGTCCGCCGGCGACCCGGCGCGGCTCGGCCCGCGCGCCGTCCACGAGGAAGGCCGCGAACGGGACGCCCGCACGGAGGCGGCCGTCGGCCCCGACGGCCGCCTGTACGTCCTCACCGACCAGGACGCCCCGCGCCGCAGGCTGTGCGTCGCCGGCACGGAGGAGCCGTCCGCCTGGAAGGAGCTCGTCCCGGAGGACGGCGGGGCGGTCCTCGGCGCGTTCCCCGTCCTGGACGGCGGCCGGCTGCTCGCCGCGCGCCCCCGCCACGCCGTCGGCGAGATCGGCGTCCACGACGCCGCCACGGGGGAGTGGCTGGCGGAGGTGCCCCTGCCCGGCAGCGGCACGGTCACGGCGTTGACGTCCCGGCCGGACGGCGGGCACGAGGCGTGGTTCGGCTACACCGACGCCGTCACGCCCGGCGAGGTCTGGCGCTACGACGCCCGCGACGGCGTGGTGGCCCGCTGGGCGACCGCGCCGGGGCACGTGCCGTTCACGGAGGTGGAGAGCCACCACGTCGAGTACGCCTCCGCCGACGGCACGCGCGTGCGCATGGTCGTCTCCGCCCTGCCCGGACGTGCCGGGCCACGGCCGGCGATCCTGACGGGGTACGGGGGGTTCGGCGTGCCGCTGACGCCCGCGTACGCCGCCGACTCGCGCGCCTGGGTGGAGGCGGGCGGGGTCCTCGCCGTCGCGCACCTGCGCGGCGGCGGAGAGGAGGGGGAGTCCTGGCACCGCGACGGGATGCTCGACCGCAAGCCGAACGTCTTCGCCGACTTCGAGGCCGCCGCCGGCAAGCTCGTCGCCGACGGCTGGACGGAGCCGGGCCGCCTGGCGGCCTGGGGCGAGTCGAACGGCGGCCTGCTCGTCGGCGCGGTCCTGACGCGCCGCCCCGATCTGTTCGCCGCCGTGGTGTGCTCGGCGGGCCTGCTCGACATGGTCCGCTACGAACGCTCCGGCCTCGGGCCCTCCTGGGCGCCGGAGTACGGCTCGGCCGCCGACCCGGAGCAGCTCGCCTGGCTGCTCGGCTACTCGCCCTACCACCACGTACGCGAAGGGACGGCGTACCCCGCGACGTTGTTCACCGTCTCGGGCGGCGACTCGCGGGTGGACCCGATGCACGCCCGCAAGATGTGCGCCGCTCTGCAGAGGGCGACCTCGGCGGAGGGGCCGGTGCTGCTGCGCCACGAGCCGGACGTCGGCCACGGCGCCCGCGCGGTGAGCCGCTCCATCACCCTGGCCGCGGACGTCCTCGCCTTCGCCGCCGCCCACACCGGCCTGACGGGACCCTGATCCCCGGCCGCCCGGGGATCGGACCTCCGGGAGGCGAGAGCCGCTCGCGGCTGCGTCGAGCTGGACGCGCTAGAAGCGGTTGAGCCGCCAGATCCTGGGCGCGATCGCCGAGTTCAACTGGAACAGGACGATCAGCACGATGCTCACGTACGTATTGATCACCGACAGGACCGCGGCCACCGCGTACAGCCCCTGGTAGATGACGATCCGGCGCCGGTGCGCCAGCCGCATGTCGTGGTCGACGTCCGCCTTCAGCAGGCCGGCCCGGTGCCCGTACGTGACGCTGGCCAGCAGCATCGCACCGAGCAGCAGCAGGTTCACCCAGTAGACGGCCACTGCGAGCCGGAAGCCGATGTACTCGCCGAGCACCGCCGTGGAGAACGGCATGAGCGAGACCGAGGCCAGGAACGCCAGGTGGATCCACGTCAGATGGCGGTTGGCCCGCTCGAACTGGTTGAGCTGCGTCTGCTGCCCCACCCAGAAGATGCCGAGCGTCAGGAAGCTCATGACGTAGGTGAGCAGCTTCGGCGCGAGCAGCACCAGCGCGTGCCACAGCCCCTGCTCGGAGTCGAGGGCGCCGCTCTCCCAGAGGGGGCGCTGGTGGTGCACGGCCTCCAGCACCGGCGCGTGCAGCTCCAGGACCAGCAGGGTCATGGCGATGGCGAACACGCCGTCGCTCAGTGCGGCGAGCCTGCCGATGTTGCTGCCGGAGAAGCGGGAGTAGAGGGCGGGCATCAGGTGGGCTGGCCGGTCGGGCGTACGACGACCGTGTTCACGTCGACGCCCGCGGGCTGGGCCAGCGCCCAGGCGATGGCGTCGGCGATGTTCTGCGCGCTGAGCAGCGGCCCGGCGGGGCGGCCGTCCGGCCAGAACGCGGTGTCCACGCGGCCGGGCGCGATCAGCGTCACTCCGACGCCGTCGCCGGTCACGAGCATGCGGGTGTTCTCGGCGAGCGCGGTCACCGCCCACTTCGTCACCGAGTACATGTTGCCCGGCGAGTGGATGAACCCGGCCACGCTGCCGACCAGCACGATCCGGCCACGGGTCTCGCGCAGCGCGGGCAACGCGGCCTTCACCAGCAGGGCGGGGCCGAGCACGTTGGTGAGGACCATGTCGCGCAGCCGGTCCGGTTCGGTCTCGGTGAGCGGGCCGTGGGTGGAGAATCCGGCGTTGGCGACGACGTGGTCGAGTCTGCCGTACTCCTTGACGGTCGCCGCCACGGCGTCCTGTACGGCGTCGTAGTCGGTGGCGTCCCCGGGCAGGCGTAACACGCCGGGCACCTGGGCGAGCTTCGTCTCGTCCCGGCCGGTGACGGCGACCGCCTGCCCGTCGGCGACCAGCCGCTTCGCGAGCGCGAGCCCGATGCCGCCGGCTCCGCCTGTGATCAACGTTGTCTTCACGGGGTCACACAGTACGGGTGCGGCCCATCAGCGACCAATAAGTTCGTCTATGGCTGGTCATACGGAAGCTGATCAGTAACCGGGTGCTCAGCCGATGGGGGTCGCCTTCTCGGCCGTCCTGCGGAACTTGGTGCCGTTCCACGTGTAGGTCTGGCTGACGATCAGATCGGGGCAGCAGTTGGGGGCCCGGCCGCTGACCACCTTGCCGCGCAGCTGCACCCGCCCGTCGTGGATCGTGACCTTCAGGGACTTGAAGGAGCGGTTCGCGCCGAGCCTCGCGAGGAGGTGGGGGGCCGCCGGGCGCTTGGAGGCTCCGTCGTAGACGAAGGCGAACAGGGGGTTGCTCGACGTCGGGCTCGGGCACGACGACACGACGACGGTCTCGCGCTTCCCGTCGCGGGTGAGGTCGCCGACGGCCGCGACGCGGGCGCGTATGACGTACCAGGTGGCATTCGGCTCCGGCTCGAGGCAGTGCAGCGCCGGCTCCACCACGGCCGCCCAGTCCACCCCGTCGGCGGCCTGGCCGCCGTTCCGCCCGGTGGCCGCCTCGGCGGCGCCCGCGTCCAGGATCGTCACCAGTGAGGCGGCGAGGGCCGCGGTGCCCACCCAGACCCGGAATCGGCGGGGCGTCGGGCTGCTCGTGTGCTCGGTACGTGGGTTCATGAGCGATTGGACGCGTCGTGGCCCGGATATGTTGCGAGATCGCGGGGCGGCTTCAGGTGCCGGGCAGGCATAACAGGTCAAGGAGGCGGCGCATGTGGTCCGGCGTGTTGACCAGGCGGGCGCGGCCGTCGCGGCACAGGCCGGTCAGCAGGCGTGTCCCGCCGACGTCGGCGAAGCCGAGTCTCTCGACGTCGATGAGCAGCACGTCGTCGTCGCGGCCGGCGCGGCGGGCGCGCCGCAGCGTTTCGATCACGACGGAGGTGTTGACCGCGTCGAGTTCACCGATCAGGCGGACGACGGCGGGGCCCGGGTGGGAGTTGCGGACGACGCGGAGCTGACCGTCGAGGTACAGCACGGCATCGACGCCGGCGGCGGGCCCAGGGGAGGCCGTGCCGACGGAGGTGGGTTCGTGGCCGGTCACGGCGCGCGCCTGCATGATGGGCGCCGTCACGCGCGGTGACGGGCGGTGCGCCACTGTCGCGCCCGACGCCGGCCGGGGCTCTGGTACCGATGACGGATGGTGAGCATGTGACCCCCTTGACGCGGCATTGCCGACATAGTGGATATAGGACGCTATAGGAGAATCTACTTACCCGAAAGATGATTCGTCTATCATGGGGCGGTGCTTCTGTGTCCAACCCGCGACCACCGGGCCCGGAGCGGGGTCCGAGAGATGCGAAGTGCCTCGTGAGCAGTTCCGGTGAGCGTTCGTCGTGGACCTTCCTGACCCATCACGCCCGGGTCCTGCTGGAGATCGCCCGCGATCCGCAGGCACGGCTGCGCGACATCGCCGCCAGCATCGGCATCACCGAACGCGCCGTCCAGGGCATCGTCTCCGACCTGCACCAGGCCGGCTATGTGACCCGCGACAGGATAGGCCGCCGCAACCAGTACGCGATCGACCCCCAGCGGCGCTTCCGGTATCCGACCGAGGCCGACCTGCCCATCGGCCTGCTGATCGACATGTTCACCCGGCACGACCTGCCGCGCGCCGAGGCCACCGTTGAGCAGCCGCCGCCGGCGTTCGGGGAGCCGCGGACGCCCGCCGGCGCGCCGGATGCTCCCGCCGCCGAGCAGGGCACGCTGTCCATGGCCTGAGCCCGTCGTCCGGCCGGCGGTCAGATCCAGCCGGACTCGCGGGCGATGCGGATGGCGTCGATGCGGCTGCGGGCGCCCAGCTTGGCGGTGGTGCGGTGCAGGTAGTTGCGGACCGTTCCCTCCGAGAGGAACAGCGACGCGGCGATCTCCGCCACCGGCGCACCCTCGGCCGCCGCGCCGATGACGTCGAGCTCCCGGGGCGTCAGCGGCGCGTCGGGAGGGGACATGGCGGCGATGGCGATCTCCGAGTCGATGACCCGCTCGCCGGCGGCGACCCGGCGGATGGCGTCGGCGAGCTGGTGGGGCGGCGCGTCCTTGGCCATGAAACCGCGCACGTGCACGTCCAGCGCCCGCCGCAGCAGGCCGGGCGTGCCGACGCCGGTGAGGATGAGGACGCCGCAGTGCGGCAGCTCCTCGTGCAGCTCCCCGGCCGCCTCCAGGCCGTCCTTGCCGGGCAGCGAGACGTCGATGACGGCCACGTCGGCCTCGGAGGCACGGGCGGCTTTGACGATCCGGTCTCCCCGGTCCACCTCGGCGACGATCTCGATGTCCTCCTCGTAGGCCAGCAAGGCCACGATCGCGCCACGTACCAGATGCATGTCCTCAGCCAGCAACGTTCGGATCACTGTTGTCCTCGCGGTCGGCCAGCAAGACCTTTCCGGTTCTGAAGGCAGCCGTGACTGCTCCCGGGGGGAGGGGCCAGAGCGCCGTCACCGGGAGTCTCTGCCCAGTTACGGCGGAAGCATGCTAGAGGGCCGCAAATTACGGGAATCTGGCTTCCGAGGTGGGCGGGGAGAGGGCTCCCACCGAGAGGGGCTCCTCCCCGGGGCGTCCGTGAGCGATGCTGGCGGTCATGGAACCTCGCGTGCACCCCCTCCCGCCCGAGCAGTGGGACGACTTCCAGCGGGACCACCCCCAGAACGTCTTCACCACGCTCGGCCGCCACCCCGAGCTCTACCGGGCATGGCTCCGGTTCGGCAGCGCCCTGCTGTACGGCACGCTGCCCGCCCGCGACCGCGAGCTGGCCATCCTGCGCACCGCCCACCACCACGGCAGCGCCTACGAGTGGGCCCACCACGCGCGCATCGGCCGCGAAGCCGGTCTGACGGCCGAGGAGATCGACGCCGTACGGCGGGACGGCCCGGCCGAGCCCGCGGACTGGGCGCCCACGGACCTGCTGGTGCTTCGGGCGGCGGACGAGCTCCACGCGGACGGCGACCTCAGTGACGCCACGTGGGCCGCCCTGTGCGAGCGCTACGACGAGGCCCGGCGGATCGAGCTGGTGATGCTCGTCACCCACTACGGCATGCTGGCCGTCGTGCTCAGGACGCTGCGGGTTCCCCTGGAGGACGGCTGACCTCCCGGACGGTCGTCAGCTCCCCGGGACGATCATCGTCACGCCCGGCACCGACCCGATCGAGGCCAGCGCCTTGCCCGCGTCGGCGAGCCCGATGGTGCGGGTGACGAGCTGATCCGGGTGCAGGATGCCGGCCCTGATCATCTCCAGCATGGGCGGGTAGGCGTGCGCCGCCATGCCGTGGCTGCCCAGCAGCCGCAGCTCCTGCCCGACGACCCGGCTCATCGGCACCGGCGTCGTCTCGTCCGGCAGCAGGCCCACCTGCACGTGCCGGCCGCGGCGACGCAGGCTCTCGATCGAGGCGGCGCAGGTGCGCGGGCTGCCCAGCGCGTCGATCGACACGTGCGCGCCACCTCGCGTCAGCTCCCGCACCTGGGCGCCCGCGTCGCCGGCCGACCCGTCGACGAAGTGGGTCGCGCCCGCCCGCTCGGCCAGGTGCAGGGCGTCGGAGCTGATGTCGACGGCCACCACCCGCGCCCCCGCCGCCGAGGCGATCATGACCGCGGACAGTCCCACGCCGCCGCAGCCGTGGACGGCCACCCACTCGCCCGGCCGCACCTCGCCCACCTGCGCGACGGCCCGGAACGCGGTGGCGAAGCGGCAGCCGAGCCCGGCGGCCGTCGGGTAGGCCATCTCCTCGGGCAGCGCGATGAGGTTGACGTCGGCGTGGTCGATGGCGACGTACTCGGCGAACGACCCCCAGCGGGTGAAGCCCGGCTGCGTCTGCCGCTCGCACACCTGCTGCTCGCCGGCCGCGCAGGCGGCGCAGGTGCCGCAGGCGCACACGAACGGGACGGTGACCCGCGCCCCCGGCAGCCACCCGCGCACGTCGGAGCCGACCGCCTCGACCACGCCCGCCAGCTCGTGGCCGGGCACGTGCGGCAGCGCGCGGATGTCGGGGTCGTGCCCCTGCCAGCCGTGCCAGTCGCTGCGGCACAGGCCGGTGGCCCGTACCCGGATCACCGCCCCGTGCGGCGCGGGGGTGGGGTCGGGCAGGTCGCGGAGGTCGAGGTCTCCGCCGAACAGGTCAAACGCAACGGCTCGCATCTCATGAGCTTAGGACGACGCGCCGGAGCTCGCGCATGGCCCGGTGGGAGGGGGAGCCGGGCTCGGTGGTGTAGATGACCAGGCGCAGGTCGTCGCGGTCGGGCACGGGCAGCACCTGGCAGGTCATGTGGATGTCGCCCACGACCGGATGGTGGATGACCTTGCGCTGGTCCCTGCGGACCTCGACCTCGTGCCGGTCCCACATCTCGGCGAACTCCGGGCTGAGCGCGAGCATCTCGGCGATCAGCGCCTGGATGCCCGGATCGCCGGGATAGCGGCCCGCGGCGGCGCGCAGGTCGGCGACCGCGGCTCGGGCGAAGCGGCTCGTCTCCTCGTGGCCGAGGCGCTCGGCGATGTCGGGGGAGCTGAACACCCACCGGATGGCGTTCTGCTCCTGCGGCGACTGCTCGTCAAGGTTCTGCAGGACGACGCCGGCCAGCGGGTTCCAGGCGAGGACGTCGTACTTGGCGTCGAGCACGTACGCCGGCACCTCCTCCAGGGACGCGACGAGGTGCAGGATGCCCTCCGGCACGTCGCCCCTGCGCCGGCCCGTGCCGCCCGGCTGCTCCAGTGCCTGCCCTGCCAGGTGGAACAGGTGCGCCCGCTCGTCCTGGCTCAGCATCAGCGCCCGGGACAGCGCGTTCAGCACCTGGCGCGACGGGTGCGGGCCGCGGGCCTGCTCCAGCCGGATGTAGTAGTCGATCGACATGCCGGCGAGCTGCGCGACCTCCTGCCGCCGCAGGCCCGGCGTGCGCCGCCGCTCGCCGGAGGGCAGGCCGGCCTCGCGCGGGGTGAGGCGGGCGCGGCGGGAGCGGAGGAAGTCGGCGAGCAGGTCGCGGTTCATCCCCCCATCATCCTCGATGTGCGGTTCGCGTGGGTGGTACCGCCGATCCCAGCCTCGGGAGGTCTCTCCCGCCTCGTCCCGCGGCCCGCGACCGTGGAGGCATGACGACGACAGCCCTCATCACGGGTGCCAACAAGGGAATCGGTTTCGAGATCGCGCGCCTGCTCGCCGAGCACGGTGTCACCGCCGTCATCGGAGCGCGCGACGAGGAGCGCGGGCGGGCCGCCGCCGAGCGGCTCGGCCAGCCGTACGTGCGGCTCGACGTGACGGACGAGGAGAGCGTCCAGGCCGCCGCCAAGTGGATCGAGACGGAGTACGGCCGGCTGGACGTCCTCGTGAACAACGCCGCGATCGCCGGCGGGGCGGCCGAGCCCAGCCGCACACCGGCGGCGGAGCTGCGCGAGGTGTACGAGACCAACGTCTTCGGCGTGGTCACGGTGACCAACGCGATGCTGCCGCTGCTGCGCAGGTCGCAGGCGGGCCGGATCGTGAACATGTCGAGCGAGCTGGGCTCGCTCAGCATGGCGCTCGACCCCGGCACCCCGTTCTGGGAGACCAACCTGCTGGCCTACAACTCCTCCAAGACCGCGCTCAACATGGTGACCGTCGCGTACGCCAAGGAGCTGCGCGACACCCCGATCAAGGTCAACGCCGTCACCCCCGGCTACTGCGCGACCGATCTCAACGGCCACAGCGGCTACCGCACGCCCGAGCAGGGCGCGGTGATCGCGGTGCGCCTCGCCCTGGCCGGCGCCGACGGCCCGACCGGTGCGTATCAGGACGAGAACGGCCCTATCCCCTGGTAGGTGTGGGCGTGCCCTGCCCGGACAGTAAGGGGGGCATGGGACAGGATCTGGACAAGGAGCGCTTCACCGAGGAGGAGTACGTCCGCTTCGGTGAGCGGCTCCAGGAGCAGCTGGGCACGTTGCGAGGGCTGCTGGACACGCCGGGATTCGGCCAGGGGCCCACGACCATCGGCGCGGAGCTGGAGCTGGTCCTGGTCGACGAGGCGGGCCGGCCGCTGCCGCGCAACGAGGAGACGCTGCGCACGCTCGGCGACCCGCGCGTGGTGATGGAGCTCGGCCGGTACAACCTGGAGGTCAACCTCTCGCCGGTGCCGCTGGAGGGCCGGCCGTTCGAGCGGCTCGGCGGGGAGGTCCAGGAGGCGCTGGGCAAGGTGGACGCGGCGGTGGGCGCCACGGCGCCCGGTGCGGGGGCGGTGCCCATCGGCATCCTGCCCACGCTCGGCACGGAGGACTTCACCCGGGAGGCGATGAGCGACCAGAAGCGGTACCGCGCCATGAGCAGCGGCTTTCGCCGGCTGCGGCTCGAACCGTTCATCGTGAAGATCGACGATCTGGAGCTGGCGGTCGCCGACGTGCTCCTGGAGGCGGCCAACACCTCCTGGCAGGTGCACGTCCGCACCCCGCCCGAGCGGTTCGCCCGGGTGTTCAACGCCGCCCAGCTCGCGATCGGGCCGGTCCTGGCGGCGTGCGGCAACTCGCCGTCGTTCCTGGGCAGGCAGCTGTGGGAGGAGACGCGCATCCCGCTCATGGAGGAGGCGGTCGACGACCGCGACATCGAGCGCCGCGAGCGCAGGGACGGCCGCGTCACGTTCGGGTCGGACTGGGTGCGTGAGGGCGCGTACGAGCTGTTCGAGAGGTACGTCCGCGACTACGCGCCGATCATGCCCGAGCTGCGCGACTCCGACGACCCGCTGGACGTGCCCGAGCTGCGGCTGCACCAGGGCACGGTCTGGCAGTGGAACCGCCCCGTCTACGACCCGGCCGGCGGCGGCCACCTGCGGGTCGAGATGCGCGCCCTGCCCGCCGGCCCGTCGTGCGCGGACATGACGGCCAACGCGGCGTTCCTGATCGGGCTCACGCTGGCGCAGGCCGAGCACGACCTCACCGGCTACCGCTTCGCCGAGACGTACCAGAACTTCTACCGCGCGGCCATGCGCGGCCTGGACGCGAAGCTGTCGTGGCCGGGCAGGGACGGCGAGCTGGACGCGGCCGACCTGGTGCTGAGCCTGCTGCCCGAGGCCCGCGCGGCGCTGCTGGCCGCCGGGGTGGTGCCGGACGACGTGGACGGGGCGCTCGGCGTCATCGAGCAGCGGACCCGGCTGCGCCGTACCGGCTCGGCCTGGCAGCGGGAGGCGCTGGCCCGGCTCGGCGGCGACCGGGGACGGCTCGTCCAGGAGTACCGCCGGAACGCACTGTCGGGGCTTCCCGTGCATCTGTGGCGATGAGGCTTCTGCGGCGATAAGCGCAACAATCAGAGCTCTCCACCCGTCAGACTGATCACACGGACGGAATGGGGAGAGGGCGACATGGCGGGCACGGGGATGGTTCCGGCGGACGCGGCGCCGTACACGTTACGACGGGTGACCGGCACGCTGGCGGAGGCGGCCGGGAAGCTGGCGGGGGAGATCGGCGCGGTCACGGTGGCGACCGTGCTCGCCCGGGCCAACCGCACGGCGACCCGCAGGGGAGCGGCGGCGGCCATGGGCACGATGCAGCCCAGGCCGGCCGACTGGTACGCCTTCGACGCCAAGGACCAGGACACGCCCGACTGGTACCCGCAGGGCCTGACCTGTGGCGAGGACTCCGGCTCGGCCGGCGCGTCCGTGCTGGTCGCGAGCTGGTACTTCAAGCCGGAGCCGCCGGTCCCCGAGCGCGGGATCCGGCTCACCTTCCTCAGCCCGCAGACGCTCAAGTACCAGCACGCGCTGCTGGTCGAGCCCCGGACCGACGGCTCGTACGTCCCGATCGACATCCACGCGGGCGGGGTGGCCTGGCACGGCGGCCTGATGTACGTGGCCGACACCGTCCGGGGCCTGCGCGTCTTCGACACGCGCAACGTGCTGGACCTGCGCACCGCGCAGAGCGACCTCGGCGACCCCACGAAGGTGGGCCGGCGCGACGGAAGGTTCCACGCGTTCGGCTACCGCTACGTGATCCCGCAGACCGACTTCTGGCGCGTCGCCCAGTCCGGGCCGCTGTTCTCGTTCGTGTCGGTGGACCGCAGCACCACCCCGCACACGCTGATCAGCGGCGAGTACGACGAGGACGGTCCCGGCGGGCGGGTGGTCCGCTGGAGCCTCGACCCGGATCTGGCCGACGGAACGCCGCGCGACGCCTTCGTCATGGGCCACGCCAAGATCCAGGGGGCGGTGTCCTGCGGCGGGGCCTGGTACCTGAGCCAGGCGGCCGACGGGCGCACCAACGGCAAGCTGCTCGTGTACCGCGACGGCAAGCCGACGGTCCGGCCCTTCCCGATCGGCCCGGAGGACCTCACCGTGCGGGACGGACGGCTGTGGAGCATCACCGAGTTCAGGAACAAGCGGGTGATCTTCGGCGTCCCCCTCTGACAGGTGCCCGGCGTCAGCCGGTGAGGTGCCGCTGCAGCACCTCCCGGTAGCGGCGGTCGAAGGCGTCGTAGCGGGCGCGCAGCTCGCCGCCCGGCCACCCGGCGGGCAGCAGCTCCGCGGGCAGGAGCGGGTCGGCCAGCAGGTGACGCAGCACGGCCGCCGACACGAGGAACCCCTCCGCCAGCCCCTCGGCCCGCTCCAGGCGCCGCTCCAGCTCGCGCGCCTCGGCGGCCCAGCCGTCGAGGTCCCACAGCAGCGGCGTGGGGTCGGTGTGCGGCCGGCCGTCGATGAGCGTGCACTGCTCGGTGACGGTCGCGGGCCAGGCGCGCAGCAGGTTGGCCGGGCGCATCCAGGTGCCCTCGCGCAGCTCGGCCATCCGCAGCGCCGTCATCGCGTGGCGCAGCGCGGCCCGGTCGGCGGGCGCGCGCCGCTCGGCGGTGACGACGGCGATCTCCCACGTCCCGTCCCATGGCCGGGGGTGGGGGTCGCGGCTCTCGTCCTGACGGGCCTGCCGCTCGACCAGCCGCTCCGACAGCCGGTAGCGGCCCTCCTCCTGGAGGAGGTCGCCGGCGGCGACCATGCGCGACAACGCCACCCGTACGGCCCCTTCGGCGATGCCGAACAGCGCGCCGACCTTCACCAGGTGGCGGGCGGGCAGGCTCGGCGGGTGGCTGCCGAGCAGCGCGCTCAGCAGGGCGGACCGCGCGCTCAGGCCATTACGCTCTTCCATCGCGTGTCGAGTATATGTAACACTCGCGGGCATGGGGCGCTATCTCATCGAACCGTTCGACAGCAGCGACCGCTACGCGACCGAGCGCTACCAGGGCGCCGCCGGCCGCAACTGGTGGACCTGCGACCCGACGCTGCGGCTGCTCGTGCGGCGGCACCTCGGCGACGGCCTGGCCTGGGCCGAGCCGCACCTGGACCGGTTGGGCGCGCTCATGGGCGGCCCCGTCGCGGCGTGGGCGGAGGAGACCGACCGTAACCCGCCCCGGCTGGAGAAGTACGACAAGTGGGGCAGGGACGTCAGCCAGGTCGTCATGCCGCCGTCCTTCCACGCCGCCAGGGACGCCCTCATGGCGGACAACTTCACCTCCCCGGCCTTCGCGGCCGAGGGCCGCGCCCACGGCGCCGACCCGGCGGCGCTCGCCGCCGTCTGGACGTACCTGCTCGACCAGGCCGACATCGGCATGGGCTGCGCCCTCGGCACCGGCGGCGACATGGTCGTCTCCCTGGCCGAGCGGCACGCGCCCCCCGACGTGCGTGACCGTGTGCGGGCCGTCTTCGCCAACGGCTTCTACTCCGGCGAGGCCGCCCAGATGCTCACGGAGCGGACCGGCGGCTCGGACCTGGCCGCGCTGGAGGCCACGGCCGTGCCCGACGGCGACGCGTGGCGGCTGACGGGCCTGAAGTGGTTCGCCTCGAACGCCAACGGGTCGGCGTTCGTCGTCCTCGCCAGGGCCGCGCGGCCGGAAGGGGCGGAGGGGGACGTCATCGCGCCGTTCCTCGTGCTCTGGGAGCGGCGGGACGGCTCCCGCAACGGGGTACGGATCAGGCGGCTCAAGGACAAGCTGGGCACCCGGTCGGTGGCGTCGGCGGAGGTCGAGTTCACGGACGCCGAGGCGTTCCTGCTCGCGCCCCGGAGCGGGACGGGCCAGGGGTCCGGCTCCGGGCTCGGCACGATGATGAAGCTCACCAACGCCTCGCGGCTCGGCGTGGCGATGATGGGCGTCGGCGTGGCCCGCCGCGCGCTCGTCGAGTCGCTGTGTTACGCCCGCGCCCGCGAGGCGTTCGGCCGCCCGCTCATCGACCAGCCGCTCATGCGCCGCAAGCTGGCCGAGCTGATCGTCGAGGTCGAGGCCGCGCAGGCGCTCGTCTTCGACGGCCACCTCGGCCCCCGGCTGCGCCTGGCGCCGGCCCTGGTCAAGCTGCGTGCCACGCGCCTCGGCCTGACGGCGGCCAGCGACGCCGTGGAGATCCACGGCGGCAACGGCTACATCGAGCAGTGGCCGGTCGCCCGCCTTCTGCGCGACGCCCAGGTCAACCCGATCTGGGAGGGCGGCGACAACATCCTCTGCCTGGACGTCCGGCGCGCCATCGTGCGCGAGAACGCCCACGAGCCGTTCCTGGAGCGTCTGGAGGCCGCCGTCTCGTCGGTCGAAGGCCCCACCGCCGATCTCGTCCGCACGCGGATCGACGACGTCGCCAAGGCGATCACCTTGTGGTCGTCGCTCGCCCCCGAGGTGGCCGAGGCCAGGCTCTTCCCGGTGGCCCAGCTCATGGCCGACGTCTATGCGGCGGCCCTGCTGCTGGAGCAGGCGGGCTGGGAGGAGCGCAACGGGCACGGCGACCGGAAGGCTCTGGTGGCGCGGCTCTACGCCGACGCCCACCTCGAGGACCACGGTCCGCTGCGCGGGATCGACCGTCCGGCGGAGGGCCTGGAGCGCTTCGACGATCTCGTGTCGGGCGCGCTGGCGCTCTGACCGGGATCACGGATTGCGGGGCTTGTCCCGCCCCTGTTCGATCGTGGAGGGGCGGGCGGGCTCTCCGAGTTCGGCGGTCGGCACGCGGTAGGTCTCGCGGGCGGTGGCGACGGCGATCGCGCTGATCGCGCAGAGGATCGCGGTGAAGACGGCCACCCCGGTCCAGCCCTGCAGGCCCAGCCAGCCTTCGGGGGTGACGATGCCGGCGGCGGAGGCGACGGCGAATCCGGCGATGGCGAAGCCGATCTGGGTCCCGATGGCCATGCCCGACAGCCGGACGCGGGTGCTGAACATCTCGCCGTAGAGGGAGGGCCAGATGCCGTTGGAGGCGCTGTAGACGACGCCGAGGGTGAGGATGCCGGTCAGGAAGATCAGCGGGTAGCTCTTGGCGTTGATGGCCGCGAGGTAGAGGAAGATCATGATCGGGCTGCCGACGGCGCCGATGAGGAACACGGGCTTGCGGCCGATCCGGTCCGACAGGTGCGCCCACAGCGGGAGGGCGACGAGGGCGACGGCGTTGGCCGCGATGCTGACCCACAGCATGGTCGCCTTGTCGAGGCCGACGGCGTCGCTGGTGGCGTAGTTGAGCGCCCAGACCGTGAAGATGGTCGAAACGGTGGCGATGAGGGCGGCGCAGACGACACGGAGCACGCCGGCCCAGTGCTCGCGGAACAGGACGGCGAGTGGCATGCGGGGGACGGTGCCCCGGGCGACTTCGGCCTCGAACGCGGGGGTCTCGTCGAGCCTGCGGCGGATGATCCAGCCGGCCGCCGCGACCGCGACGCTGAGCCAGAAGGGCACCCGCCAGCCCCAGGTGAGCAGGTGCTCCTCGGGCAGCGCCGCGACGGGGATGAAGACGAAGGTGGCCAGGATCTGGCCGAACTGCGTGCCGTTCAGGGTGAAGCTGGTGTAGAAGCCGCGGCGGTCCTGCGGGGCGTGTTCGAGGGTCATGGAGTTGGCGCTGGCCTGCTCTCCGGCGGCCGACAGGCCCTGCAGGATCCGCATGAGCACCAGCAGCACGGGTGCCAGGCCGCCGACCTGGTCGCGGGTGGGCAGGCAGCCGATGAGGAAGGTGGACAGGCCCATCAGGATGAGCGTGAAGACCATGATCCGCTTGCGGCCGAACCGGTCGCCGACGTGGCCGAGTAAGAAGGCGCCGACCGGGCGGGCGGCGTAGGCGACGCCGAAGCTGGCCAGCGACTGCAACGTGGCCGTGGCGGGGTCGGAGGCGTCGAAGAAGACCTTGGAGAAGATGAGCGCGGCGGCGCTGCCGTAGATGAAGAAGTCGTAGTACTCCAGGGCGCTGCCGATCCAGGCGGCGACGGCGGCCTTGCGCGGGGTTCCCCGATGGGTGGCTGGCGGAGAGTCGGTCACGGTGGCTCCTTGCGGCAGAGGCCGGCCACCCCCAGGCCGGGACCATGTTACGTACCAGATAGTTAATTAACGTGGCTGCAATGGTGCGGGTGGCCTGAGTCACATGTCAAGGCCTCTTCACGGGCGGGCGGGCGATGGCGTACAACTAACTCACCGGTTCGTACATTTGAGATGAGATCATGGAATGGCGCCTGCTGGAGGTGAAGGGCCGATGAAGTCGTCCTGTCTGATCGGGTTGATCGGTTCCGGTATCACCACGTCGCTGAGTCCCGCCCTGCACGAGAGCGAAGCCCTCCACCATGGGCTCCCGTACGTGTATCGGCTGCTGGACACCGACGTCCTGGGCGAGGACGTGGGCACGCTGGTCGCGACGGCCCGCGCCATGGGCTACGACGGGCTGAACATCACCCATCCCTGCAAGCAGGCCGTCATCGCGCACCTTGACGAGCTGTCGCACGACGCCGCCAGGCTCGGGGCGGTCAACACCGTGGTCTTCGACGGCGCGCGGGCCGTCGGCCACAACACCGACTGGACCGGCTTCGCCGAGTCCTTCGCCCGTGGCCTGCCCGGCGCGCCGGTGCGCCGGGTGGTGCAGCTCGGCGCGGGCGGCGCCGGCGCGGCGATCGCCCACGCGCTGCTCACCCTGGGAGCCGATCGGCTGACCGTGGTCGACGTCGAGCCGGAGCGGGCCGCGGCGCTCGCCGACGAGCTGGCCGTTCGATTCGGCGCGGAGCGGGCCGGCCGCGGCACCCGGGAAGACCTTCCCGGGCTCCTCGCGGAGGCCGACGGCCTGGCCAACGCGACGCCCGTCGGCATGGCCCACCATCCCGGCGTGCCGCTGGCGGCCGAGCTGCTCCACCCGGAGCTGTGGGTGGCCGACATCGTCTACCGCCCGCTGGAGACCGAGCTGCTCCGGCAGGCGCGGGCACGCGGCTGCCGGACCCTCGACGGCGGAGGCATGGCCGTCTTCCAGGCCGCGCACGCCTTCCGCCTGTTCACCGGCCGTACCCCCGACGCTGAGCGCATGCTCAAGCACCTGAAGGAGCTGGCCCATGCGTAGATCCATCGCCACCGTGTCGGTGAGCGGCACCCTGACCGAGAAACTGGACGCCATCGCCGCCGCCGGCTTCGACGGGGTCGAGATCTTCGAGAACGACCTGCTGGCGTGCCCTCTCCGGCCGGAGGAGGTACGGCAACGCACAGCCGGCCTCGGCCTGACGATCGACCTCTACCAGCCCTTCCGCGACTTCGAGGCCATGCCGGAGCCCGACCTGCGCCGGGCCGAGCGGAAGTTCCGGCTCATGGAGCGGCTCGGCGCCGACCTCCTGCTGGTCTGCTCCAACGTCTCGCCGCACGCGATCGGCGACGACGAGCTGGCCGCCGAGCAGCTGCGCCTCCTGGCCCAGCGGGCGGCCGAGCACGGCATCCGCATCGCCTACGAGGCACTGGCCTGGGGCCGCCACGTCAACGAGTACCTGCACGCGTGGCGCATCGTGCGCATGGCCGACCACCCGAACCTGGGCGTCTGCCTGGACAGCTTCCACATCATGTCGCGCGGCTCCGACCCCATCGGCATCGAGGCGATCCCCGGCGAGAAGATCTTCTTCCTCCAGCTCGCCGACGCCCCGCTCCTGGCCATGGACGTGCTGCAGTGGAGCCGCCACTACCGCTGCTTCCCCGGCCAGGGCAGCTTCGACATGCCCGGATTCCTGACCCACGTCCGCAACGCGGGCTACGCCGGCCCGCTGTCCCTGGAAGTCTTCAACGACCACTTCCGCCAGGCCGACACCCACCGGACCGCTGTGGACGCGATGCGGTCCCTCATCGCGCTGGAAGCCCTCGCTCCGCAGGCCCGCACCCCCACCGGGTTCGCGTTCGCCGAGCTGATCGCCGGCGACCTCGAAGGCCCGCGCGCCGTGCTCACCGCTCTCGGGTTCGCCCGGTCGGGGCTCCACCCCACCAAACCCGTGGAGCTGTGGGAGCAGGGCCGCGCCCGCATCCTGCTGAACCGCTCCGCCGAAGAACCGGCGCTGGGCGCGATCGGCCTGGAGAGCCCCGACCCCGCCGCCGCCGTCGAACGAGCGGAGTCGCTGCTCGCCCCCGTGTTGCCGCGTGAGCGGGCGGAAGGAGAGGCGAACCTGGCGGCCATCGCCGCGCCCGACGGCACGCAGCTGTTCTTCTGCCGTACGGCGGATCCGTACAGCTGGAGAGCGGACTTCACCCGGAGCGAGCCCGCGGGAGGAGCGATCACCCACATCGACCACATCGCGCTCACCCAGCCCTGGCACTACTTCGACGAGGCCGAGCTGTTCTACCGCAGCGTGCTGGGCTTGACCCCGCAGGAGAGCCTGGAGTTCCCCGACCCCTACGGCCTGCTCCGCAGCAAGGCGATGACCTCGTCGGACGGCGGCCTGCGCATGGTGCTCAACATCGCCCCCGAGCAGGTGCCCGCCCTCCAGCACGTCGCCCTGGCCTGCGACGATCTGCTCGCCACGGCGCGCCGGCTGCGCGCCCGGCACCCGGAGCTGCTGCTGCCGATCCCGGACAACTACTACGACGACCTGGAGGCCCGTCACGAGATCGACCCCGAGCTGCGCGAGCTCGGCGTCCTCCACGACCGGGACGAGAACGGCGCGTTCCTGCACCTGTACACGATCACCGTGGGGCGGGTCTTCTTCGAGCTGGTCCAGCGCGTGGACGGTTACCAGGGGTACGGCGCCGTCAACGCCCCCATCCGGCGCGCCGTGCAGCACTCTCGCGCTCACTAAGATGGGCGGATGACCGCCCAGCCCGCCGCAGAACGCCGGCGCGACGCCGAGCGCACCAAGGCGGAGATCCTCGAGGTCGCCCAGCGCGAGTTCGCCCGGCGCGGCTACACCGGGGCGCGGGTGGACGAGATCGCCGAGCTGATGCGCACCACCAAGCGCATGATCTACTACTACTACGGCAGCAAGGAGCAGCTCTACATCGCGGTCCTGGAGAAGGCCTACACCGAGGTGCGCTCCGTGGAGCGCATGGTGGACGTGGCGCACCTGGCGCCCGTCGAGGCCATCCGCACGCTCGCCGAGCTGACCTTCGACCACCACGACGCCCACCGCGAGTTCATCAAGCTCGTCGCGATCGAGAACATCCACCACGCCGAGCACATCAGGAAGTCAGTGGTCCTGGCCAACCTCGGCACTCCGGCGCTCGACCTCATCGAGCGCATCCTGGACGCCGGGCTGGCCAGTGGCGACTTCGTCACCGAGGCCGACGCCATCGACGTGCACATGATGATCAGCTCGTTCTGCGTCTTCCGCGTGGCCAACCAGCACACCTTCGGCGCGCTGTTCGGGCGCGACATGACGGCCCCCGAGCATCGCGCGAGACTGCGCCGGATGGTGGGCGAGATGGTGGTCGCCTATCTTCGCGGCGCCGGCTCTCCGGCCTGAGGCTCCGGCGCCCCGGCCACGGCAGGATCGCGGACCCGCGCAAGGTGATCACCATCCGGTCCGGCCTTGGGTTTCGTGGTGGGCCGGTTGCCTCCCCCTCGGGGAACGGGGGATGCTGGGGCTCCCGGCGCCCCGGCGCCGCGTTCGCGGAGGTGGACATGACCGTACGGATCGAACGCGACGGGCCCGTCACGACCGTCGTGCTCAGCCGTCCCGAGGCGCGCAACGCGGTCGACCGCAAGACCGCCGCCGCGCTCGCCGACGCGTTCCGGGAGTTCGAGGTGTCCGACGCCTCCGTCGCCGTGCTGTGGGGCGAGGGCGGGACGTTCTGTGCCGGCGCCGACCTGAAGGCGTTGGACAACCACGTCGGCGAGGACGGCGACGGACCCATGGGCCCGACCCGGATGCGCCTGTCCAAGCCGGTCGTCGCCGCCGTCGCCGGGCACGCCGTGGCGGGCGGGCTGGAGCTCGCGCTCTGGTGCGACCTGCGGGTGGCCGAGGAGGACGCCGTGTTCGGGGTGTTCTGCCGCCGCTGGGGCGTGCCGCTCATCGACGGCGGCACCGTGCGGCTGCCGCGCCTCGTCGGCACCTCCCGCGCCATGGACATGATCCTCACCGGCCGGCCCGTCGGCGCGGGGGAGGCGTACGAGATGGGGCTGGCCAACCGGGTCGTGCCCATCGGGACCGCCCGGCGGCACGCCGAGGCGCTGGCCCGCGAGCTGGCCGCGTTCCCGCAGGTGTGCCTGCGCGGCGACCGCATGTCGCTGCTGGAGCAGGAGGGCCTGTCGGAGGCGGAGGCGATCACGAACGAGCTGCGCCACGGCCTGCTGTCGCTGCCGGACGCGGCGGCCGGCGCGGCCCGCTTCGCCTCCGGAGAGGGCCGCCACGGACGGTTCTGAGCGTGCGCCCGCGGCGCCGGCGTGATGGGCGGGGCGGCGCGACACGGTCCGACCGCCCCGGCTGCTACCCGGCCCGGCGGGCGAGGGCGAGATCGGTGATGAACGTCATGTCCACGCCGTCGCCCAGCAGGCCGGCGACCTCCCGCAACAGGGCGTCGCGGGTGCCGGGGGCCAGGATGGCGTAGGAGGAGATGGAGCGGACCAGGTTCAGGTAGCGGTCGGCTTCGTACCAGCCGGTGCGTGTGTAGTGGCGCTCCTCCAGGTCGGTGAAGCGCGGGTCGTCCGCGAGCTGGTGCGCGCTCGCCCCGGCCGAGACCGGGCTGTTCTGGTTCAGGGTCGAGCCGGTGAGCCCGTAGCGGTCGTCCACCGCGGCCAGGGCGGCCCGCAGGCCGGGGTCGGTGACGGCGTAGCGGTTCCAGAAGACCGCCACCGCTCCCGAAGGCGCCAGGGCCGCGTGGGCCAGGTCCCAGCGTCTCTCCCTGTCGACCCAGTGCCAGGCCTGGGCGGAGTAAAGCAGGGCGAACGCCCTGTCGGGGACGTAGTCCTCGAAGACCCCGATCTCGACCCGGGCATCCGGGCACTTCGCCGTCAGCGCGGCCGCCATCCGGGGGTCGGGCTCGACGCAGGTCAGATCCACTCCGCGGGCGGCGAAACCCGCGGTGGCCTTGCCCGTTCCGGCGCCCACCTCCAGCGCCGGACCGGGAGGCGCGTAGGCCAGCACGTCGGTGATGAGCTCGGCGGGGTAGTCCGCTCTGGCCGCCTCGTACTGCTCCACCGTCTCCCCGAACACCACACTTCGCGCGCGGTCCACCGTCATCGCTTCCTCCTGACGCTCGGGTTTCTGTCGGATCTTCGAGCCAGATGGATCGACTTTATAGGGGGTCTGTGCGGCCGTGGCCTGGCGCGCGAACGGCGACATCGCCGTTCCATGCACCGGCGAAGCGGTGGTCCCTTCGCCGGCTGAGCCGCGTCCCGCTGCTCCGGGGGATTGTCGGGGGTGTTGCGTAGGGTTGGCCCATGCCCGACATCGAGGTCGCGGGGCGGCGGGTCACCGTCACGAGCCCCGACAAGGTGATCTTCCCGAAGAGCGGCCACACGAAGCTCGACCTGGTGCGCTACTACCAGGCCGTGGCCGAGGGGGCGCTGCGCGGGGTGGCCGGTCGCCCCATGATCCTCAAGCGGTTCGTGCACGGCATCGAGGAGGAGGCGTTCTTCCAGAAGCGGGCTCCCGCCAAGCGGCCTCCCTGGATCGAGGTGGCCGAGCTGCGCTACCGGTCCGGGCTGAGCGCCGAGGAGGTCGTGGTCGGCGACCTGGCCCAGCTCCTCTGGGTGGTCAATCTCGGCTGCGTCGACCTCAACCCGCACCCCGTCCGCGCGGACGACCTCGCCCACCCCGACGAGCTGCGCATCGACCTCGACCCCGTGCCCGGGGTCCCATGGGACGACGTGCTGGCCACCGCCCAGGTCGCCCGGGAGGTGCTGGCCGACCACGGCCTGACCGCCTGGCCCAAGACGTCCGGCTCGCGCGGCTTCCACGTCTACACCCGCATCGAGCCGCGGTGGACGTTCGCCGAGGTGCGCCGGGCGGCCGAGGCCGTGGCCCGCGAGGTCGAGCGGCGGGCTCCCGACGTGGCCACGAGCCGCTGGTGGAAGGAGGAGCGGCACGGTGTCTTCGTCGACTTCAACCAGAACGCCTACGACCGCACCGTCGCCTCCGCCTACTCCGTTCGCGCCGTTCAGGACGCCCGCGTGTCCACGCCGCTGACCTGGGACGAGGTGCCGGGGTGCCGTCCGGAGCTGTTCACCGTCGAGACCGTGCCGCGGCGGCTGGCCGAGCAGGGCGATCCGTGGGCCGGCATGGACCTCCACCCTGGCTCGCTCGACGGGCTGCTGGAGCTGGCCGAGTCGCTCGGTCCCGCTCCCAAGCCCCCCAAGGGCACGGGCCGCAGGCGCCAGGTCGTCCCGGTCATCGAGATCGCCAAGGCCCAGCACAAGGACGAGGCCCTGGCGGGGTTCGAGCGGTGGAAGTCCCGCCACCCGGAGGCGGCGGCCCGGCTGGAGCCCGCCGACATCCTGGTCGACGGCATGCGGGGGCGCAGCAGCGTGTGGTATCGCGTCCGGGTCAACCTCCAGCACGTCCCGGAGCCGGAGCGGCCACCCCAGGAGCCCTTGGAGGTCGACTACGACCCGTGGCACTGACCTGACCGGAATGACCGGACCGCGCCGAAATGAGGTTACCGGGCCGTCCGAAAAGCGGTCGGCCGTAGGAAACCGCAGGTAGGGGGCCGCCCGATATTCCCTGGCATTTGCGCGGGTGGCGGAAAAGGGCCGGGCAATAAGGATGATGTTGATGTCCTTGACGCAGTGATCATGTCGGGCTTACGCTCACTGAAACGTTGGTGTCATGCACTTCTGCGGGCAGTGAAGAATGCTCACTCAGCGGCACACGGGGATGTTCGTGCGGCGTGACCGCACATAAAAAGTAACCAGGGAAGTCTACTTGTCGTGCCATTTACCTGCCTATCTTGAGCAAGCCGGCGGCTCTCCATGAGCCGCCCCGTCGTCGCCATCACCGGCGGAGCCGGATTCCTCGGGTCACACTTATGCGAACGGTTTCTCGGCGAGGGCTACCACGTCATCTGCGTGGACAATTTCCTGACCGGGTCGGTGGGCAACATCGAGCACCTCATGGCAGAGGACCGCTTCCGGCTGGTCAGGACCGACGTGTCGGAGCACCTCATCATCCCCGGGGCGGTGGACGCCGTGCTGCACTTCGCCTCGCCGGCCTCACCGGTGGATTACCTCCGGCTGCCGATCGACACGCTCCGGGTCGGCTCCAACGGCACGTTCAACGCGCTTGAGCTGGCTCAGGACAAAGGGGCGCGGTTCGTTCTCGCCTCGACTTCCGAGACCTACGGCGATCCGCTGGTCCACCCGCAGCCGGAAAGCTACTGGGGCAATGTGAACGCGGTCGGCCCCCGCGGTGTGTATGACGAGGCGAAACGCTTCGCCGAGGCCACCACCACGGCCTACCGGCGGGCCCGCGGCGTCAATGCCGCGATTCTGCGGATCTTCAACACCTTCGGCCCCAGAATGCGGCCGTTCGACGGGCGGGCCATTCCCACGTTCATCAGGCAGGCGCTGCTGGGCGAGCCGATCACGGTGTCCGGCGACGGCCGCCAGACCAGATCCGTCTGCTACGTGGACGACCTGGTCGAAGGCATCGTCCGGTTGTTCAACTCGGACCTGGACGGCCCGGTCAACATCGGCAACCCGCATGAGCTGTCCATGCTCGCGCTCGCCGAGTGGATCAAGGTGCTGACCGGTTCGGCGTCGGAGATCACGTTCGTACCCCGGCCGCAGGACGACCCGTCGGTGCGCCGTCCTGACATAACGCTCGCCAGAGACCGGCTGGGCTGGGAGCCGCAGATTCCCGTCGAGGAAGGGTTGCGGCGGACCATCGCCTGGTTCCAGGAGCATCCGCACCTGTGGAACCGGATGAAGGCGGTTCGGCTGTGATGCGGTCCCGCAGCGCGGGGCCGGCGCGGCCCGGTGACCATCTCACACAGGGGACGGAGCGATGGACTTCGCACAGGCACTCGCCGGCCATCTGAAGGCGATCGACACACGCGACCTCGACGGGTTCCTGGCGACCGTCCATCCGGACGCGTCGGTGATCCTGCCGAACGGCACCCTGCTCGACGGCAAGCAGGCCATCGCCGACTTCCACGCCGCCTGGTTCGACGACTCCGACTGGTCGATCAGGACCGAGACCGTCAGGGCCGAGACCATGGGTGACGCCGCGTTCGCCGTGCTGTCGGTGCTCTACGACGACCTCGACCCCGAGGGCACGCCATACCAGAAGAAGTACTACCTGACGTTGTACTTCACCCGCCGCGACGAGCGCTGGCTGCTCGTTCACGACCAGAACACCTTCGTCTGAGATGACGACGGGGGGAGCCTTGTGAGCCGGTTGCGATCCACGATCAACCTGGCGCCGGTCGCCTATCACCTGGCCGCCGTCCGGCGGCGCGAGCGCCTGAGCCACGCCGAGCAGCGCGACATCCAGTCCCGGCTGCTCCGCGCCCTCGTACGGCACGCCTACCAGGACGTCCCCCACTACCGGCGCGTCTTCGACGCCTCGCTGGTCGAGGGCCTGCGGAGCGCCGAGGACCTGTCCGCGTTCCCCGTGCTCAGGCGCGAGGACCTGCGTGAGCTGCCGCCGGGCGAGCTGCTCGCGGCCGGTTTCACCCCGGAGAACACCCGCGCGGCCACCACCAGCGGCTCCTCGGGAATCCCGATCACCATCCGCAACTCGGAGCGGGACCTCGGCTACCTCCGCGCCACCTATCTGCAGGACATGCTCGGCGGTGGAGTGCGCCTGACCGACCGCGTCGCCTACTTCCGGGTTCGCCCGTTCCTGCGGCATCCCCTGGAACGCTTCGGGTTGCTGCGCAACTTCCACGTTCCGACCGACCGGACGCTGGACGAGCAGGTGACGGCCTTCCTGGCGGCCCGGCCGACGTTCCTGATCGGCTTCCCCAATGTCATCGGCAGCGTCGTCGAGGAGCTGCGACGGCGGGGCGTCCGGTACGACGGCGTGCGGACGGTGCTGTTCGGCGGCGAGCGGCTGACCCCGACCGCGCAGGCGCAGATCCTCGACCATCTCGGAGCGGCCCACCAGGAGGTGTACGCCTCGGTCGAGGTCTTCACGATCGCCCGCACCTGCCCGGAGGGGCGGTTGCACCTGCGGTCGGCCGACCTGGTCGTGGAGGTGGAGCACGCGGACGGGACCGTCTCGGTCGAGGACGGGGAGGGCGAGATCCTCGTCACCCGGTTGCACAGCGAGGCCATGCCGCTGATCAGGTACCGGCTGGGCGACCGGGTGCGGATCACCCCGAACGACTGCTCGTGCGGCGTGGCTCGCACGCCGATCGTGCGGGAGGTGATCGGCCGCAGCGAGGACCGGCTCGTGGACGCCGACGGCCGGCGCTTCTACGGCGACTTCATCACCTTCGCGGTTCAGGACTTCCCCGAGGTGAGCCGGTTGCAGGTGGTCCAGACCCGGCCGGGGGCGATCGAGATCCGGACGGTGCTGGCCCCCGGCGCCCGCGCCGACGTGACCGTCGACATCGCGGCCGCGGTCCGGCGCGTGCTGCCCGACCAGGAGGTCACCGTACGGCAGACGTCGTACATCGCCCCGGAGCCCAACGGGAAAATCAAGATCGTCAAGGTGCTCGACCCCGCCCGTGAAGACGCGACAGAGAAGGGTCGTGCGGCAGATGTCTGACTCCGCGCCGAACACCCGGTCCGGCATCACCGCGATGGTCCCGTGCTACAACGAGATCGCCTGCATCGAGCGCGCCTACCGGGAGATCCGGGCCGAGCTGCGGCGTTACGACGACGTCGAGCTGCTCTTCGTCGACGACGGGAGCACCGACGGCACCCTGGACGCCATCAAACGGTTCGCGGCCGAAGACCCCGCGGTGAAGTACATCTCCTTCGCCCGCAACTTCGGGCTCGAGGCGGCGTTCTCGGCCGGGTTCACGTACGCCTCCAAGCGGTGGACCGTTCAGTTCGACGCCGACCTGCAGTCCCCTCCGAAGGAGATGCACCGCCTGCTGGAGAAGGCGCTCGAAGGGTACGACGCGGTCTTCGCGGTCCGCGAGAACCGGCAGGATCCCTGGTACCGGCGGTTCGGCACCTGGGCCCATCAGACGATCGCCCGCAGGTGGCTCGGCATCGAGCTGCCGCCCGGCGCGTCCGTGTTCCGCGTCGTCCGGACCAGCGTCGCGCGCAAGGTCGTCGACAGCCGTCTGTCCACGCCGTACTTCATGGCCACCGCTCCGCTGCTCGGCGCCCGCTACACCACGCTGCCCACCGCGCATCAACCGCGCCTGGAGGGGCGCGGCAAGTGGAACCTGCGCAAGCTCTTCGCGCACGCCGTCGAGCTCTTCGTCGGGTTCTCGTACCGGCCGCTGACCTGGCTGATGGGGCTGTCCCTCGTGGGGCTCGCGGGCGGGGCGACGGTCCTGTCCCTGGCGTTGACGGATCACCTCGGCTACTTCGACCTCGCCGAGGCCAGCCTGGTCGTCGCGATGGTCGCGCTCGCCATGCTCGCGCTGATCGCCCGCTATCTCGTGCGGATGATGCGGGTGCAGGCGATCAGCATGCCTCGCTACCAGATCCGCGAGGCCAACATCTCCATCCGGGCGGACGAGGCCCTCTACGGCTACGAGACGCCCTTCGCCGTCGCCGACATCTGGGAGAACGCCAGTTGAGAAACCTCATCGTGCTCGGCGGTGGCGAGGACCAGATCCCCGCCTACCGGGAGGGGCGCCGACTCGGCTACCGGGTGATCGGCGTGGATCAGCGCCCGGACGCGCTCGGCGCCGCGGAGGCCGACCAGTTCCTCTGCATGACCAGCAGGGACCCGGAGGGCATCGCTCGGGTCCTGGGCCCGATCGACGTCGCGGCCGTCATCTCCCCGGCCAGCGACGCGGCCCAGGAGGCGGTCGCCGAGCTGAGCCGGATCTACCGGACGGCCCATCAGCCCGCGCCCGGCGCGCTGCGCTGCTCGGTGGACAAGGGGTTCTTCAGGGAGGTCATCGACCGGCTCGGGCTGCCCGCGTACCGCCACGTTCAGCACGACAGCCCGGAGCGGCTCACCGAGGCTGCCGCGGGCATCGGCTATCCCCTGATCGTCAAGCCCGCCGACTCCTCGGGCAGCAAGGGGATCACCGTGCTCGACGGACCCGGCAGGCTGCCGGAGGCGATCGAGTACGCCCGGAAGCACTCCTTCACCGGGCACGTGATCATCGAGGAGCTGGTGGCCGGTCGGCACTATGCGGTGGAGTCGTTCTTCGCCGACGGCCGGTTGGCCTTCATGGCGGTGACCGACCGCACCATCACCGGGCCACCGGCGATGATCAGTCTCTCCCATGTGGTCCCCGCCGACCTCGACGAGTCCGTGCACACCCGGCTCGGCCAGGCCGTCACCGCGATCTGCGCCGAGATCGGCCACACGCGCGGTCCCGTCAACTTCGACTTCGTGCTGACGCCCGGCGGCGACATCTGCTTCATCGAGATGGGCGCCAGGCTCGGCGGCAACGGCATGCCGCTGCTGGTCCAGCACGCGTTCGGGCTGAACACCGTCGAGGCCGCCATCCGGCTGGCCCTGGGAGAACCCCTGGACATCGCCACCGTCTCGGAGCGCAGGATCGCGGCGTTACGCATCCTGGCCGCCGAGGTCGACGGAGTGCTCACCGCGATCGAGGGGCTGGACGCGCTCAAGCGGATGCCCGAGGTCGTGGACGTGCAGGTGTTCAAAGAAGTGGGCGGCCATGTCCGTGCCTACACGCAGGCCGGTCACAAGCTCGGTTACCTGATCATGGTCGCCGATACGCGCATGCGGCTCGAATCCGCTCTCGACGAGGCCCTGCGGACCCTCCGTTTCGTGATCGAGCCCGACTCGAAAGGTTCTGAATGATTCCCCGAAAGCCCCTCGGCTTCCTGATCTTCGCGGCGCTCGCCGTGGCGGCGGCCGCCTTCGTCTGGTTCGGGCTGCCGCACGACCGGGAAGTGAAGTCGCTGGGCATCTTCCTGTTGAAGCTGCTGCCCTTCGTCTTCGCCGCCGAGGCCCTCGCGCGGCTCGACGTGGAGTGGGCCAAGCGGATCCGGCTGGTGCTGTGGCTGGTCCCGATCATGTTCCTGGTGTACTTCCTGTACTTCGTCCCCAAGATCTTCTACTTCGGCGGCGTGGTCAACGGGAGCAGGGAGGCCTACTACGGCCTGTACTACCACGTCCTGACGGTCACACCGCTGATCATCATCTCCCTGGTGCTGGCCTACCGGCTGGGCGGCGGCACGCCGGCTGTCGTGCGCAGGCTCGCGTACGGCATGCTGCTGCTGATGCTGTCGGGCCTGGAGGACCTGGCCTTCCTCACGGTCAACGATCACACGGATCCGCAGTGGGCGACCATCCCCGCGGTGTGGGACTGGGCCTCGCACATGACCGTGTTCATCGGGCACCCGCCCACCAAGTACGAGGCGTACGCGTTCATCGCCGTCCACGTGCTGCTGGCGCTGGCGGTGTTCTTCAGCCCGCAGCGCTGGTGGGACGGCCTGCGCGCGCGCTCGATGGCGCGTTTCGGCAAGCCGGCCGGCGTCGGTTCGGAGAGCGTGTAGGCGATGCTCGTCCGCGAAGCGTGCTACGTCCCGCTCAGCATCGCCCGGCAGTACGGCGATGCCGAGAGGCTGCGCCGGCACCAGCTCCGCTGGATCAACCGGCTGCTGGGCCTGGCCCGTACGCGGGTGCCGTACTACCGGGACGATCCGCGCTACGCGCGCGGCCCCCTGCGCAGCCTCGCCGAGCTGGCCGAGCTGCCCGTGCTGGACAAGCAGGTGCTCCGCGAGCAACCGCTGGAGCGCCTGCTGGCCGAGGACGTGGACCCGGACCGCTGCCTGTCCTTCCAGACCAGCGGCAGCACGGGCCGCCGGGTCCGCGTCCTGCACGACCAGGACAGTCACGACTACCACATGGCCGCCTGCGTGCGCCGTTTCCTGGCCACGGGACGCTACCTGCCCACGGACCGGCTCAGTCACATCCGCCCGTTCGCGCCTCCTGGCCGGATGTTCGAGAAGCTCAAGCTGTTCCGCCGCCACGTGATCCTCTCGCATCGCCCGATGCGTGAGATCAAGGCCGAGCTCCTGGCCAACCGCCCCAAGGTGCTCATCGGCTATCCCGTTCACCTGCGGGCCCTGCTCCGCGAGCTCACCCCCGCGGAGCTGGCACGACTGAAGCGGACGCTCCGCCTCGTCATGACCGAATCGGAGTTGCTGCTCCCGGAGCACCGGACGATGTTCGAGGAGCGCTTCGGCGCCCCCGTCTTCGACGAGTACTCGGCCTTCGAGGTGCTCAACATCGCCTACGACTGCCGATACGGCCGTGCCCACCTGGGTGAGGACCGCGTCTACTGCGAGATCGTCGACGACCAGGGCCGGCCGCTGCCCGACGGTGAGCCGGGGCAGGTGGTGGTCACCGCCTTCATGGAGCGCGCCATGCCCCTCCTGCGCTACAGCCTCGGGGACATCGGCATGATCGAACCCGGCCGGTGCCGCTGCGGCCGGAGATTCCGCACGCTCAGGCTCACCGCCGGGCGCAGCAACGACTACGTCACGCTCCCGTCGGGGGAACGTCTCTACCCCGACGCCTTCCTGCACCTGGCCGCCGTCCACCCGGGCATCAGCGAGTGCTTCGTCCATCAGGACGCGGACGGGCTGGTGCGCCTGCACATCGTCCCCAGCGGCGGCGACGGGCAGGAGGTGTTCGAGACGGTCCGGGCGAAGCTCTTCGGCCTGGCCGGAGGAGACTTCCCACTGGAGGTGGTCGCCGCCGAGTCCGTCCGGATCAGCGCGGGCGGCAAAGGCAGATTCGTCACCTCCGACTACGCCGCGCCGCCCGCATGAGGAGCCCGGCCTTGTGCGTCGTGCCGTTCCACCCGCATGGCCCGCGCGCGAGCGGGCCGACATCATCAGCGCGCCGGCCCTGGTCTGCCGGTGGGAAGGAGTCTGCGTCATGACGTACACGTCACTGGTGACCGGGGGCGCCGGTTTCATCGGCTCCCACGTCGCCGCCGCCCTGCTGCGGGCCGGTCATCGCGTCGTGGTGCTGGACGACCTGTCGGGAGGCGACGCGGCGAACGTGCCCGAGGGCGCCCACTTCCACCACGGCAGCGTCTGCGACGCCGGGGTGGTGGACGCGCTCTTCGCCGAGTGGCGTTTCGACTACGTGTTCCATCTGGCCGCCTACGCCGCCGAAGGTCTGAGCCACTTCATCAAGCGCTACAACTACACCAACAACGTGATCGGCAGCGTCAACCTCATCAACGCGTCGGTCAACGCGCAGACGGTGCGGTGCTTCGTGTTCACCTCCTCCATCGCCGTGTACGGCCACGCCGAACCCCCGATGACCGAGGACATGCCGCCCGCCCCCGTGGACCCCTACGGGATCGCCAAGTACGCGGTCGAGCAGGAGCTGAAGGTCACGCACGAGATGTTCGGCCTGCCGTACGTGATCTTCCGCCCGCACAACGTGTACGGCGAGCGGCAGAACATCGGTGACCGCTACCGCAACGTCATCGGCATCTTCATGAACCAGATCCTGCGCGGCGAGCCGTGCACCGTCTTCGGCGACGGCGAGCAGACCAGGGCGTTCAGCCACATCGACGACGTGGCCATTCCGATCGCCCGCTCGATCGAGAACCCGGACGCGTACGGGGAGACGTTCAACATCGGCGGCGACACGCCCTATTCGGTGAACGAGCTGGCCGCGGCCGTGGCGACGGCCATGGACGCGCCCCTGCGGGTCCAGCACCTGCCGGCGCGGCACGAGGTGGTCCACGCCTACTCCTCCCATCAGAAGGCGCGGGACGTGCTCGGGGTGGGGTCCGGCTCCGTGCCGCTCGCCGACGGGCTGGCCCAGATGGCCGCCTGGGCGAAGAAGCACGGGCCGCAGGAGCCGTCGGTGTTCTCGGGGATCGAGGTGAGCCGGAACATGCCGCCGTCGTGGCAGGCGCTCGTCGTACCGTCCTGATGGTTGTGCCATGAAAGCGATCACGTGCGCCTGGAACTCCTCGACCCCCGCCACGACCCGGAGCCGCCCGGCTGGGAGAAGCTGCGCCGTGCCGCGGGCCAGTACGTGACCTGGCGTTACGACCTGCTGCGGGCCTACGCGTGGGCCGCGCAGGCGCCGGTGCTCCTCGCCGTGCTCAGCGAAGGGGACGTCGCGGTCGGCGCCGTGTCGGCGTCCTTGCGCGGCGTCCGCCCGCGCCGCGGCTCATACGCCTCCGGCCGCGACGTCGCGGGCGTCGTGGACGTGCACGCGCCCGGCAACCGCTCCCTGAAGGGCTGGTGGTTCACCGGCGTCCCTGAGCCGGAGCGTCGCCGCGAGCTCCTGCGCGCCTACGTGCGCGGCGTCCGGCAGGCGCTGGGCCCCGGCTGGCGCGGCGTCCTGTGGCGCGAGGTGTCGCCCGGCGAGGCCGCCCAGCTGCCCGGCGTGGTCAAGGCCCGGCTGCCGACCGCACCCCTGGCCCGGCTCGCCACCCCGTCCGGCATCGACGAGTGGTACGCACGGCTGCACGGGACCCGCGGGGCCTCGCTCAGGAGCTGGGCGCGGCGCCTCGCCGCCGACTCGCGTCTGTCGATCCGCGTCGGCCCGGCCCGCGACCTGGTGACGGGAGCGGAGGCCTGCGCCCTGCGTGCGCGGAACGACCTGAAGTACCGCAACCGGCTCTTCCCGCTCGCGCCGCTGCCGCTGCCGTACTTCGACGGACTGGTCGGCAGCGACGAGGTCGTGGCGGTCGCCTACCGCGACGGCGGGCGGCTGGTCGGGCTCTGCCTGACACTGGACCACCGCACCTGGCCCATCTGCCTCAGCTGGGGAGGGCTGCCGCCGGGAGACGGCGGGCGCAAGCACCTGTACTTCGACTTCTACGTCCGGATGGTCGAATGGGCCGTCGAGACGGGCAAGGCCGGACTGGTCCTCGGCAAGGGGAAGGCGGACATCAAGCGCTCCCTCGGCGCGGACCTGGTTCCCTCATCGGCGATCGCCGTACCCTTCTGACCCGTGGACGCCCCCATGACCTGCGTGCAGTGCGGCCACCCGGACCCCGTGCCGATCACCAGACGCCCGCGCCGGACCCGGTACTCCTGCCGGTCCTGCGGCGCCCTCTTCTCGGAGGTCCTCTTCCCGCAAGATCTCTTCGAGGACGCGATCGTCGATCGGGAACCGCCCGCGCCGGCCGGCGCGGACCCCCTGTCGGCGTTCATGCCCGAGCGCATGGTCCGGTGGGTGCGCGAGCGCGATCCCGCCACCGACGCGCCGGACCGGGTCACGCTCGCCCGCTGGTACAAGGACTTCGACGCCCTCGTCGCGGCGGCCAGGAGCTCTCCGCAGGCCCGGGCCACCGTCGAACGGGTCAGCGAGATCCCCCTCGACCGGCTGCCCGCCAGGATCCCCGCGTTCTCCCAGGTGTGCGGCGCGTTACGCGCCACGTGCTACGACGCCGGGCTCGCCGCCGCCAGGCTGGGCGGCGCGGACTTCGTCCTCGAACGGGTGGGCCACGTGCGGCGCTGGCTCGCCACGGCGGGCCGGTCCACCACCTGGCTGGCAGCGCCCCCCGCCCTGCCCCCGGCCCGCGAGGAGGTCGAGGCCCTCCTCGCGTCGCGGGACTGGCACACCACGGACCAGGTCAAGACTCTCTTCCGCGCCCTGTTCGGGGTGGACAAGGGGCCATCCGTGACAGGCGTCCGCGAGCGGTTCGGCGACGAACGCGTCCGCCAGGCGCTGCTCGCCTGTCTGGAGAGCGGCGCCCGCCCGCTGCGCGAGGCCGTGGCGGCCGATCTGGACGCGGCGTGACCGGCCGGTCCACCGCGGCCGCGGCGCATCGCATCGGCCCGCGCCGCCTCCTCACGCTGCTGACCGGCCGCGCCGCCTTCCGCCTCCTGATGTACGGCTCCGCCGGCGTGCTGGTCGCGGCGTGGAGCCGGGAGGACTTCAACCGGTACGCGGCCGCCGTGGGCGCGGCGGGATGGCTGGGCATGCTGGCCCAGTCGGGCCCGGAGAAGGCGGCGCTCACGCTCCTCCCGCGGGCCGGCCGCACCCGCGGGCACCTCGTCGGCATGCTGCGCGCGGTCGTCGCGTACGTCCCGCTGCCCTTCACCGTGGCCGCCGCCGTCGCCCTCCTGCTCGCCCCCGGCTCCCAGCCCGCGGTCTACCTGACGGCCGCCGCCTACTACGTCGCCCTGGGCTGCGGGATGCTGGGCGTGGCCGTCCACCGCGCCCTTGGCAGGTACGCCAGGGACACGGTGAACTCCGCACTGCTGGGCCTCGGGATGATCGGCATGGCCTGGCTGGCGTTCGTCGTGCCGCTGCCGCCCGCCGGTTACCTGGCGGGGCTGCTCGCCCTGGTCATCACCCTGAACCTGGCGCTGGTGCGCGGCCTGCCGCGCGGGAGCGGAGCGCCACGCCCGATGCTGCGCGTCATCCTGGCCCGTACGGCGGCGCTCATGGGGGCGGCCGACGTGATGGCCAGCGCGATGATCGGCACACTCTTCGTGGAGCTGTCCCTCACCCCGTACGCGAGCCAGAGCGGCGACCTCTACCTGATGACCATCGGGTGGGGGTTCGTCACCTCCGTGGTCTACACGCTGCAGCGGATCTACCAACCTCGGCTGGTGGTGCACCTGGGCCCGGACGGACGATCCGACGACGCCGCCAGGGTACGAGAACTCGTCCGGCGCGTCGCGCGGGCGTCGGTCTGGGCGAGCGGCCTCTGGCTGGTGCTCGCGGGGGCGGCGCTGGCGGGCGGGCTGGCCGGGACCCGATCGCTGGTCGCGCTGGGCGTCCTGCTGGCATCGCTGCTGCCCGCCAACGCGCTGGCGAGCGTGGGGATGTTCGTGCTGGAGAACACCGGGGAGGCCGGACTGCGCGACAGCGCGAAGGCCGTGGTGCTCACCTGGGCCGCGATGACCGCGCTGGGCGCGGTGGTGATCCCCTTCGCGGGAGCCGCCGGAGCGGTGTACACCCTCGGAGCGCAGGGGTTCGTTCTGGGACTCGTTTTGAGAAGGCGCATGTGACGGGCTGACGTCAGGGGCAGCGCGGGACTGACCCGTCGACGGCGGCGGGGCGGCTCATCCGGAGGGCGAGGCCAGGCCGGCCTCGTAGGCGAGGATGACGAGCTGGACCCGGTCCCGGGCGGCCAGCTTGGACAGCAGGCGCGTCACGTACGCCTTGACGGTCGCGACGCTGATGACCAGCTCGGCCGCGATCTCGTTGTTGGACAGGCCGCGCGCGACCAGGGTCAGCACCTCGCGCTCCCGGTCGGTGATGCCCTCCAAGGAGCGCGGCGCCGGGGCGGGCTCGGGCCGGTCGGCGAACGCCTCGATCAGGCGGCGGGTCACGCTGGGCGCGATCAGCGCGTCCCCCGCGGCGACGACGCGGACGGCCGCGAGGATGTCGTCCAGCGCCATGTCCTTGACGAGGAACCCGGAGGCGCCGGCGCGCAGCGCGCCGTAGACGTAGTCGTCGTCGTCGAAGGTGGTCAGCACGACGACCCGCGCCCCGCTGGTGCCGGCCGTGATCAGCCGGGTGGCCTGGATGCCGTCCATGCCCGGCATGCGGATGTCCATCACCACCACCTCGGGGCGCAGGTCCTCGGCCAGCCGGACCGCCTCGGCGCCGGTCCCGGCCTCTCCGGCGACGTCGAGGTCGGGGGCGTCGGCGATGACCATCCGCAGGGCGGCGCGGATCAGCGGCTGGTCGTCGGCCAGGACGACGCGGACGGTCATCGCACTCCTGCCGGGATCGGGAGGCGGGCCGCCACCCGGAACCCGCCTTCGGGACGCGGCCCGGCGGAGAGCTCCCCGTTCAGCAGGCCGACCCGCTCGCGCATCCCGGCCAGCCCGTAGCCGCCCCCTCCCATGCGGCCGCTCGCCGCGTGGCCTTCTCGTGCCCAGCCCTCTCCCGCCCGGTTCTGATCCGTGCGGCCCTCTCCTGCGCGGTCTTCTTCCGCGCGGCCCTCTCCCGCCCGGTTCTGATCCGTGCGGTCATCTCCTGCGCGGTCTACTTCCGTGTGGTTCTCTTCTGACGAGCTCTTCCCCTCGGGCCGCCGTCTCTCGCGGTCCTGTCCCGGGCCGGAGTCGAGGACCTCGATCGACAGCTCGGCCGGCCGGTACTCGACGGACACCTGGCACGAGGGGACGCCCGCGTGGCGGACCACGTTGGTGACCGCCTCCTGGACGATGCGGTAGGCGGAGACGTCGAGGTCGGCGGGCAACGATCGCCGTTCGCCCAGCCAGCGCACCTCGACGCGGACCCCGGCGTCCGTCGTCGTCGCGGCCAGCCGTTCGAGATCCGCCAGACCCGGCCTCGGCCGGTTCGCCGGCTGGACCGCGGCGTGAGAGGCGTGTGGCGCCGTCCGGCCGGTGGCACGCGGGGTGTCCGGTCCTGGCTCGGCCCGGGTGCGCGGATCGTTCGCCGTCGCACGGGCCGGGGCGTGGGATGCCGGCTGGCCGGTGGGGGGCGGGGTGTGGGGGGATGGCTGGGGCGGGTCGTCCGGTTGGCGGCTGCGGAGGGTGCCGACCATGCGGCGCAGCCCCGACAGCGTCTCCCGGCCGACATTCTCGATCTCGCCCAGCGCCTGCCGGGCCCGCTCGGGCTGCGTGTCGATGACCCGCCGCGCCGCCCCCGCCTGGAGGGCGATGACGCCGATGCTGTGCGCGACCATGTCGTGCAGCTCACGGGAGATGCGCAGCCGCTCGTCGGTGACCGCGCGGGCCGCCGCCTGGGCGGTGAGCGCCGCGGCGTGCTCGCGGGCCTGGTGCGTCGAGCGGCCGATCAGCCAGGCGATGACGGCCGTCATGGCCACGGCCAGCTCCGCCGACGTGCCCACGGCCCAGCCGAGCAGCAGCCGGGTGGCCAGGTAGCCGGCGAGCAGGCCGAGGGCTGCGGCGAGAGCGGCGGCCCCGGTGCGGCGCGGCCGGGTGGCGGCGATGACGTACAGCGCCACGTCCACCGCGAGGTACTGGGCCAACGGGATCTCGCCCACGCCCAGCGGGACGCAGGCGAGGACGGGCGCGGCCAGCAGCAGCGTCAGGGCCGCCAGCGGGCGGCGGCCCAGCAGGCCGCCGCCGGACAGCGCGAGGGCGGTGGCGACCGCCAGGAACATCAGACCGTCCCACCGGTAGATCAGGCTGCCGGGGCTCACGGGGGGTGACCACTCGCCGGGCAGCCGGACCCGTACGAGGAACGTGAACACCATGCCCGCGCACCAGGCCAGGGCCGTCCACACCCCCGGAGGAACCCGCTTGAGCAGCGGCGGTGTCGTGACCTGCATGCGCAGATCGTAACGGCGGGCCAGGGGGCCGGTCATCGGACCAGGGTCGTACGACCTGGGTCTACCGGCGCGGGTGCGAATGCCACCGGTGGTCCGATGTGGCGCGGGCGCCCCCTGCGACACCGTCGGTCACGTGATCCACGTTGACGCCCCCCGCGCGCGCCGGGCCCTGCTCGCCGCTCTCGTCGCCGCCTCGGTGGCGGTGCCCGTCTCCGGAGCGGCACGCCCGGGAGCCGTTCCCGCGCCCGTTCCCGTCCCCCTGCCCGCGCTGCGGGCCGCTCCGGAGGTCCTGGCCGGTCGATACGCGGCAGCTCGGAGTGGCATCCTGGCGGCCGAGCGGGCGGCCGACCGGCACGGCGACCGGTGGCGGGCCGCGATGCTGCGCGCCATGGCCGACCCCGCGCGGCGGTTCCTGTCGTTCGACGGCCGCGACGGCGGCCGCGCCGTCGAGGTCTTCGGCGACCTGCCGTCGGCCGGGCGGATCGCCGTGGTCGTCCCCGGCTCCGACACGAACCTCGACAAGTACGGGCTCCTGCGCGGCGGCTCCCTGCGGCTGCTCGGGGAGCTCGGCGACAGGTCGGCCGTCATCGCCTGGCTCGGCTACCGGACGCCCGCGACCGTGAGCCTGTCGGCGCTGACCTCCGGCCTCGCCGAGCGGGGCGCCCGTGACCTGCGCGCGTTCGTACGGGAGCTGCGCGCGGCCCGGCCCGGCGCCCGGATCTCCCTGCTGTGCCACTCGTACGGCGGCGCGGTCTGCGGCCTGGCCGCGCCCGGCCTGGACGTCTCCGCGGTCGTGCTGGTGGGAAGCCCGGGCGTGACCGTGGACCATGCCGCCGAGTTGCGCACCCGGGCGACGGTCTGGGCGGGGCGCGGCGCCGGCGACTGGATCGCCCGCGTGCCGCACGTCCGGATCGGCCTGCCCTCCGGCGTCCTCGGGTTCGGCGCCGACCCGGTCTCCCCGGGGTTCGGCGCCCGCGTCTTCCCGGCAGGCGGCGGCGGGCACAGCGACTACCTGAGAGCCGGCTCCCTCCCGCTGCGGAACATCGCCCGCATCGTCTCGGGCCTGCCCCCCGTCCGGGCGGTGGACGGTGCGTGACCTCGTCCGGCGTGTCGCCGCGGGGACGCCCGCCGGACGCGACCGCGGCATCGACGGGCTGCGGGCCCTGGCCATCCTGGGCGTGGTGCTCGGTCACTGGCTGGTGACGGCTCCGGTGATCGACAGCGGCACCACTCGCGTCACCAGCCCGCTGCGGCACATGCCATGGCTCGCCCCTGCCTCCTGGATCTTCCAGACCATGGCGGTCTTCTTCCTCGTGGGCGGGTGGACGGCCGCGGGGAGCCACGCGTCCGCTCTCGCCCGCGGCCGCTCGTACGGGGAGTGGCTCGGTGGCCGTATGGCGCGCCTGTTCAGGCCGGTCGTCACCGTGGCGGTGGTCTGGGGCGTGGTGGCGGTCGCGATGCTCGCCGCCGGGGCCGACGTCGGGACGGTGCGGGCGCTGGCCAAGCTGGTGTGGTCACCGCTGTGGTTCCTGCTGGTCTTCGCCGGGCTGACGGCGGCCACCCCGCTGGCGGTCAGGCTGCGTCCGGGATGGCCGCTGGCGGTCGTCGCGCTCGCCGACCTGGGCCGGTTCGCCCTGGGCGGGCCCTCCTGGATCGGCTGGATCAACGTGGCCGCCGGGTGGCTGGTGCCGTACTGCCTGGGCGCGTCGTGGGCGCGCGGCGGCGGGGAGCCAACGTGGGGCCGCCGGGCGGGATGGGGGTTGGCGGCCGGTGGTGCCGCCGCCACCGCCGCGCTCGTCCTGTGGGCCGGTTACCCGGCCTCCATGGTCGGGGTGCCCGGCGCCCCCGTCTCCAACCAGTCCCCGCCCACTCTCGCGGCCGTGACGTTCGGGCTCGCCCAGTGCGGGGCGGCCCTGCTGCTGCTCGGGCCGTTGCGGCGGGCACTGCGCCGCCCCGCCGTCTGGGCGGTCGTGGCGCTCGCCAACCTCTCCGCGATGACCGTGTTCCTCTGGCACCAGACCGCCATGATCGCGGTCACCGGGCTCGGCACGCTCGCGGGCAGGCCTCTGACGGGCCTGCACACCGTGCCCCTCGGCCCCGCCTGGCTGGTCGCCCGGCTGGCCTGGCTGCCGGCGTTCGGGCTGGTCCTGCTGGCGTGCCTGGCCGCGTTCCGGTCGGGCGAAGGCGGGCCGAGCGGCGGCCGGTCAGCCGAAGACCGTGTCGCGGGCCAGGTCGAGGGCTGTCAGGACGGCGCCCTGGAGCACCGCGTTGCCTGCCACGGTGCTCGGCCGCACCTCCACCGGGGCAGGTGAGAGCGCTCTCGTACGCTCGGACACCAGGGCGGCCAGCGCGTCGCCGCCCGCGCGGCCCGTCTTGCCGCCCAGCACCACCAGCCCCGGGTCCAGGATGGAGACGAGCGCGGCCGCCCCCTTGGCCACCCGCTCGGCCAGCACCTCGGGGGCGAGGCCGTCCGCCGTCCCGGCGGCCACCTGGTCGCAGTACGGCCTGCCGTCCACCTCCAGGAAGCCGATCTCGCCCGCGCCGCCCGAGACGCCCCGGCGCAGCCGGCCGCCCAGCACCGTCGCCGCGCCGATCCCGTCGTCCAGCCACAGCAGCACGAAGTCCTCACGGCCCGTCGCCGAGCCGGTCCGCCACTCGGCGACGGCGGCGAGGTTCACCTCGTTCTCCAGGGTCACCGGGACTCCGAGGCGCCGGCGCACCGCCTCCGAGAGGCCCGGCCGCCAGCCGGGCACGTCGTTCGGCGCGACCAGGTCGCCGCTGCGCGGGTCCACCAGGCCGGGCGCCCCGATGACGACGGTCTCCAGAGCCCGCCCCGCCGCCGCCTCCACGACCGCCTCCGCGACCAGGCCGGGCAGATCGGAAGGCAGGCCGCCGGGGCCGGGGGCCGGCGCGCCGGGTGCTTCCACCCGCGAGACCGGAACGATCTCGCGGGTGGACGAGCCGACGACGTGCCCCGTGATGTCCACGACCGTGACGTGGAGGGCCGAGCGGCGGACGTCCACGCCCGCCACGTGAGCCCGCTCCGCCACGAGTCCGTACAGACGGGCGTTGGGGCCGCGCCGGTCCTCGCCGTACTCGCCCGTGACCTGGATGAGGCCGCCCTCCATGAGCCGCTCGATCAGGTCCGACACCGTCGGCCGTGACAGCCCGGTGAGGTCGCGGAGCTGGGGAGCGGTCAGCGGCCCGTGCTGGAGCAGCAGGTCGAGGGCCAGTCGGTCGTTGATGGCCCGGGCCAGGGACGGAGTGGCGCTCTTCACGGCATCGATATTAGTCAGGGTTCCTGCCTGATAGGTATTTCCATCAGGGAGCCTGCCTGATAATTTCCCGACCATGAGCCATCACCGCTCCATCGCCGGTGTGTTCGCCGTGCACGGCGCCGTCGCCGGCAGCCTGGCCACCCGCCTGCCCTGGATCCAGGACCACCTTCACCTCGATCCCCGCACCCTCGGGCTCGCCCTGCTGTGCCCGCCGATCGGCGCGGTCGTCGGCATGCCGCTGGCCGGCCGCCTGGCGCACCGCGTCGGCGGGCGCGCGGCCACCCGGCTCCTGCTCGGCCTCTGGTGCGCGGGGCTCGCGCTGCCCGCGCTGACGCCCGCGCCCGTGTGGCTGTTCGCGGCGTTCCTCGTGTACGGCGCGGCGGCCGGGACGTGCGACGTGACCATGAACGCCCAGGCCGTGGTCCTGGAACGCCGCGTGGGACGCTCGATCATGTCCGGGTTGCACGGGATGTGGGGCGTGGGCAGCCTGGTGGGCGGCGCGGCGGGCGCCCTGGCCGCGCAGGCGGGGATCGACGCCCGGCTGCACCTGGCGGGCGCCGCGCTCGTGCTGCTCGGCGCCGGGATCGCGGCCGGCCGCGACCTCCTGCCCGACGAGGCGAGGGAGGCGGCCGAGACCGGCAGGCGCATCGGCGAGGGGGCGGGGCGGCGGTTCGCGCTCCCCTCGGGGGTGCTGGTGGTGATCGGGCTCGTCGGGTTCTGCGCCACCTTCGTGGAGGGGGCCAGCGCGAACTGGGCGGCCGTCTACCTCACCGAGGTCACCGGCGCGGGTCCCGGTCCGGCCGCCGCCGGCTACACGATCTTCATGTTCTGCCTGGCGGGAGCCAGGCTGGTCGGCGACCGGGTGGTCCGCCGGGTGGGGCCCGTGGCGGCGGTCCGGGCGGGCGGTGTCCTGACTGTCGTGGGAGGGGCCGTCGTGGTCGCCTCCCGTACGCCGTTGCCGGGCGTGGCCGGGTTCGCCGCCATGGGACTGGGGGTGGCGGTCATCGTGCCGCTGGTCATCGCCGCGGCGGGCAACGCGGGGACGACGCCCGGGGCCGGGATCGCGGGGGTCGCGACGATCACGTACATGTCGGGGCTGGTCGCGCCGGCGGTCACCGGCTGGATCGCGGGCGGCGTGTCCTATCCGGCGGCCTTCGCGGTGATCACCGCGGTGGTGGTGCCGGTGACGTTCCTCGCCCCGGTCCTGCGCCGGGACCGGCCGGTACGCCGGCCGGCCGCCGCCGTCCCCGCCCGCCGGGAATGACCTCCAGCGGCAAGGGGACGGGGAACGCGGGAAGGCGAGACGGGGAAGAGAGGCGGGGAAGAAGGGTCGCGGGGCCCGGGGCAGGACCGGGCCCCGCGGGTCAGCGGCCGGAGATGAGATCCGCGACGCGGGCGTAAGCCGACGTCGTGGTGCCCCGGTCGTTCTCGTGGCGGTCGGCGGCCCGGTACAGCGCGTAGATGAGCTGCACGCCCGTCCACCGCAGCGGCTCCGGCTCCCACTGACGCACCTGCCGGCCCACCCACGGCAGCGCCGTCAGCTCCGTGTCGCGCCGCAGCACCAGGTCCCGCAGCGTACGGCCGGCCAGGTTGGTCGTGGTCACGCCGCTGCCGACGTAGCCGCCCGCCCAGCCCAGGCCCGTGGCGTGGTCGAGATGGACGGTCGAGCACCAGTCACGCGGCACGCCGAGCACCCCGCACCACGAGTGCTGCACCCGGGCGTCGGCCGCCGCCGGGAACAGCTTGACCAGCATCCGCCACAGCAGCGCCACCGTGGATGACTGGGTGGCGCCGCGGTCGTCGGTGCGCGAGCCGTACCGGTAGGGCACGCCGCGCCCGCCGATGGCGATGCGGTCGTCGGCCGTGCGCTGGGCGTAGATGTAGGCGTGGGCCTGGTCGCCCAGCAGCTCGCTGCCCGACCAGCCGATGTGCTTCCACACCTCGGCCGGCAGCGGCTCGGTGACGATCATGGAGCTGTTCATCGGCAGCCACTGCCGGTGCTGCCCGTCGAGGCTGGCGGTGAAGCCCTCGGTGGCGCGGATGACGTAGTCGGCCTGGACCGTGCCCCGGGTGGTGACCGCCGCGGGCCTGCCGCTCCCGCGGCGGGGCACGATCGCGGTGACGGTCGTGTCCTCGAACAGGTCCACGCCCAGCTCCGCGACGACGCGGGCCAGGCCGACGGCGAGCTTGGCGGGCTGGATGCGGGCGCAGTGCGGCGAGTACATGGCCTCCAGCGTCCCGGCCACCTGGAGCCGCTCCCGCTGCTCGTCCCGGTCGAGCAGCCGGACGTCGTCCTCCCCGTACCCCCAGGCACGCAGGTCGGCGGTCTCGGCGCGCAGCCGCCGGCGCTGCGCCGGGTTGGTCGCGACGTGCATGACGCCGCCCTTGTGGACGTCGGCGTCGATCCCCTCGGCGCGGGTCACGTCGATGACCTCGTCCACCGTCCGGAACATCTCGCGCTGCAGGTCGATCATCGCCTGCCGGCCGCGCGCCTTGGCGTGCCGCTTGCGCGACCCGGCGAACTCGGCCGACAGCCAGCCGCCGTTGCGCCCCGAGGCGCCGAACCCGGCGAACTCCTTCTCCAGGACCGCCACGCGCAGCCCGGGGTCGGCCTTCTTCAGGTAGTACGCGGTCCACAGGCCGGTGTAGCCGCCGCCGACGATCGCCACGTCGTAGTCGCGGGACCCGGGCAGCGGCGCCCGCCGCGCGGGCGCGCCGATCTGCCGGAACCAGAAGGAGACGCCGCCGTTGGCGAAGTCGGCGGTCAGCGGAACGCCCGGCTTCACGGGGCGCTCACGGCGCCGGCGCGCCGCCCCTCGGTCCGGGACGGGCGGGTGGAACAGCGGGTCACTCTGGTCTCCTGGTCGGGTCGGTCATGTCGGTGGGGTCGCATCGGTTCCCGCTTTCCTCTTCGGCCGCCGCCGACCGGTGAGACGCCGGGCGGCAGCGGGCCGGAGCGGCGCCGGCGCAGGTCGGCGCGTGTCGTCTCCGGGTGGTGCAGGTTCATGTCCCCATGGTGGCGGACGGTTCACGGTGGTCAGGTGGCCGGGGTGAGAGGGCTCACGGTGGTCAGGCGGCCGGAGTGAGACGGCTCAGGTGGCCGGCGTGGGCGGGCTCACCACCCACAGGACCTCGGCGGTGAGCTCGCCGTCGTTGGCCACGCGGTGCGGGACCGACGTGCGGTACTCGACGCTGTCCCCGGGGCCGAGGACGTGCCGGGCGGCCTCGTCCGGCGGACCGAGCCAGAGCGTGACCTCGCCGCGGATCACGAGCAGGATCTCCTGGGAGTCCCCGTGCGTGTACGGCTCCGCCCCGGTGGAGGCGCCCGGGTCGAACTCCCCGGCGTACATCTCCAGGTTGCGCAGCGGACGCTGGGAGATCAGGTACTTGCGCGCGCCCGGCCCGACCGGCAGCTCCGGACGCCCGGATCGGGGCACGACCCGGTGCCCCACCTCGTCGTCCTCGCTGAACAGGTCGGCGACGGTGACGCCCAGGGCCAGCGCGATCCGCCGCAGCATGCCGACGCTCGCGCCGGCCTGGCCGCGTTCGAGCTGGCTGATGAAGCTGGGGCTGGCGCCCGCCTCGCCGGCCAGCCCGCGCACGGTCATCTGACGCATGGCGCGGTACGCGCGGACCCGGGCGCCCAGGCGCGCCGTCTCCGACTCGCTCATCGAACCCCTCGGCCGGCTGTATTGAACAGGTTGTTAAGTGGCAACGAAAGGACCGTACAGAGGCCGGAGAAAGCCCAGCAAGAGGCCACGGCATAACGACTCGGCAACACGACCCCGGCCGCGGCGCGGTGAAGGCGTCTGCCAGGGCCCCGAACGGGGTAGGGGCCGCGCCATGGCTCGCATCGCATCGGAATCCCTGGTCGAACGGCTCGCCGAGTGGGGGGTCGACACCGTCTTCGGCATGCCGGGCGACGGCATCAACGGCATCATGGAGGGCCTGCGCCGCCACCGGGAGAAGGTGCGCTTCGTCCTCGTCCACCACGAGGAGGCGGCGGCCTTCATGGCGGCCGGCTACGCCAAGGCCACCGGGCGGATCGGCGTGTGCCTGGCCACCTCCGGCCCCGGCGGCATTCACCTGCTCAACGGCCTGTACGACGCCAAGCTCGACCACGCGCCCGTGCTCGCCATCACCGGCATGCAGGAGACCGCCGTGCTCGGCACCGGCTACCAGCAGGAGGTCCACCTGGACCGCGTCTTCGAGGACGTCGCCGAGTACAACATGATGGTCACCAACCCGGAGCAGCTCCCGGCCCTGGTGGACATCGCGGTCCGCAGCGCCTACGCCCGGCGCGGCGTCGCCCACCTGACGATCCCCAACGACGTCCAGGTGGCCGAGGCGGGGGAGGGGCCGTTCGAGCACGTCGGGCCGGTGCGCGCGCCGCAGTCCACCGCCCTGTACCTGCGCCCGCCGGGCGTCCCGCGCCAGGAGGACCTCGACGCGGCGGCCGAGGTGCTCAACAACGCCGAACGGCCCGCCCTGCTCGTCGGCGCCGGAGCCCTGCACGCGCGCGAGGAGGTGCTGGCGGTCGCCGAGCTGCTCGGCGCCCCGGTGGTCAAGACGCTGCCCGGCAAGGCGGTCGTCCCGGACGACTCGCCGTACACGACCGGCGGCATCGGTCTGCTCGGCACCCGCCCGAGCGAGGAGCTCATGGACGACGCCGACGCGCTGCTCATGGTCGGCACCAACTACCCGTACACCAAGTACCTGCCCCGGCCGGAGAAGGTGCGGGTGGTGCAGATCGAGGCCGACCCGGTCCGTGCCGGCGCGCGCATGCCCACCGACGTGCCCATGGTCGGCGACGCCCGCGACGGGCTGAGGGCGCTGCTGCCCCTGCTGCGCCCGCGGGAGGACTTCTCCCACCTGCGGACGTACCAGAAGAAGATGGCCTCCTGGCGTTCCGACATGGAGGCGCTGGAGAGCGCCGGCCGTGACCCGATCGCCCCGCAGTACGTGGTGTCCGTGCTGGACGACCTGGCCGCCGACGACGCGATCATGACGTGTGACAGCGGCACGATCGCCACCTGGGCCGCCCGTCACTGGACGATCCGCGGCGGGCGGGAGTTCTACCTGTCCGGCAACCTCGCCTCGATGGCGCCCGGCCTGCCGTACGCGATCGCCATGCGGCACGCCTTCCCGGGGCGCCAGGTGATCGCGTACGTGGGCGACGGCGGCTTCGCCATGCTCATGGCCGAGTTCCTGACGGCCGCCCGCCACGGGCTGCCGGTCAAGGTCGTGATCAACAACAACAACTCGCTCGGCCAGATCCTGTGGGAGCAGATGGTGCTGGGGTACCCCGAGCACGGGGTGCGCTTCCCCGAGCCCGAGGCCGACTTCTCCGCCTGGGCCGTCTCCTGCGGCGGGTTCGGCGCCAAGGTGACGAAGCCGGAGGACGTCCGGCCCGCGATCGGCGCGGCCCTGGAGTACGACGGGCCCGCGCTGGTCGACGTGGCCGTGAACCCGAACGAGCCGCCCATGCCCGGCAAGGTCACCTACGAGCAGGCCAAGAAGTTCGCCCAGGCGTTCCTCAAGGGGCAGCCGCACCGGGCGGCCATCGCGACCACGCTCTTCAAGGACCGGATCGACAGGTTCGGGGACTGACCGCCCAGGCGAGGGTCACCATCGGCCCCCGGGATGCGGTCGAGTCAGGAGGGCCGCCAGCCCGGGACGTCGCCGTGCAGGGCGCGGTAGAACGGGTCGCCGGGGCCGATCTCGCCCGCGCTGACCGTGGCCCCGGTCAGCGCCGCCTTGTACAGGGCGGTCACCAGCTCCAGGGACCGCCGCCCGTCGTGCCCGCTGCCCCGGGGTCGCCGGCCGGCCCGCAGGTCCTCCAGCAGGCCCAGGAACTGGGCCCGGTGGGAGCTGGGCTCGTCCTGCGGCGGCGGCCACGGGATCCCGGCGGCGCCCTCGGCCGGGGTGTAGGTCCAGTCCGCGTTGGCGTAGCCGTACAGGTGGGTCAGCTCCAGTGTGCCGCCGGCCAGGTCGAGGCGCAGGTGGCTGACCTGGCGCGGCGAAAGGGCGCTGTTGACGACGGTGGCCAGCGCGCCCGACTCGAACCGGACCAGGGCGGTGGTGACGTCGTCGGTCTGCACGTCGCGCGCCAGCCGGGCGGCCATCGCCCGCACCTCGCTCCAGTCGCCGAGCAGTTCGAGCAGCAGGTCCATCTGGTGGATGCCGAGGCCCATCGCGGGCCCGCCGCCCTCGGTCTCCCAGCGGCCCCGCCAGGGCACGGCGTAGTAGGCGTCGTCGCGGAACCAGGTGGTCTGGCAGTGCGCGACGTACGGGGCGCCGAGCGCGCCGTCGGCGATCAGCCGCCGCAGGTGCTGGGAGCTGGAGCCGAACCGCTGCTGGAACACGATCGCCGCGTACGGCCCGCCCTCGCGCTCGGCGTCGATCATGGCGTCGTACTCGGCCAGCGACAGGCACGGCGGCTTCTCGCACCACACCCACGCGCCCGCCCGCAGCGCGGCGACCGCCTGCGCGCTGTGCAGGGCGGGCGGGCTGGTGATGACGACGAGGTCCGGGCGGGTGTCGGCGAGCGTCCTTTCGAGGTCGGCCGAGGCGTACGGCAGGCCGAACTCGCCGGCGAAGGCGCGGGCGAGCGCGTCGGTGGCGTCCACGACGGCGACCACCTCCACCTCCTCCGGCAGCTCGCGGAACAGGGGCAGGTGGGCATGTCTCGCGATCTGCCCGCCGCCGACGACGGCGACGCGGAGGGGGGACGGCACGGGGATGGCCTCCTTGGGAAAGCGCTTGCCGAGGCACGGTAGCACGGAGCGGCCTCACCCGGGGCGGGCCGTCGCGGCGTACGCCCGCGCGATCTCGCCCGCCGCCGCGCGCAGCGGCTCGACCAGCCGGTGCAGCTCCCGGGCGCGCCGTGACGACAGCACGATGCCCACCGCCGCCACGGCCCGGCCCTCCACCAGGACCGGCGCCGCCGCCGAGCACGAGCCCAGCGTCATCTCCTCGAACGTCAGCGCGTAGCCCTGCGCCCGCACGGCCGCCAGCTCCCGCGCCAGCCGCCCCGGCTCGGTGATCGTGTGCGGCGTGGGCCGCTCCAGCTCGCGGGCCAGGTACGCGTGCACGAACCACTCGGGCTCGTACGCGAGCAGCGCCTTGCCCACGCCGGTCGGGTGCATCGGCAGCCGGCCGCCGGTCCTGGAGACGATCCGCACGGCCCTCCTGCCGTGGACCTTGTCGAGGTACAGCGCCTCGACGCCGTCGCGCACGGCCAGGTGCACGTTCTCGCCGGTGCCGGCGAACAGCTCCAGCAGCCACGGGTGCGCCACCTCCTGGAGGTCGCCGGCGGCGAGCCGGCCGAGCTCCCACAGCCGCAGCCCGATCCGCAGCCGCCCGTCGGGCCCGCGGCTCAGCACACGGCCGCCCTCCAGCTCGGCGGCCAGCCGGTGGACGGTGCTCAACGGAAGACCGCTGCGCCGGGCCAGGTCGGTGAGCGTGAGCCGCGGGTACGCCGCGTCGAACGCCCCGAGGATGGCGAGGACCTTGGACGTCACCGTGCGCCCCGCCTCGCGGGAGTGGCCTGCCATGCGGGAATCTTGCCGAATCCTTCCACTGGACGGAAGGGACGGCTCGGCGCGGCCACCCCCCGGGCACGATGCTTCCCTCTATGCGAACTCAGGTCGGGATCATCGGGGCCGGGCCGGCGGGATTGCTCCTGTCGCACCTGCTCCACCTGCGCGGCGTCTCCTCCGTGGTGCTGGAGAGGCGCAGCCGCGCGTACGTGGAGGGGCGCGTGCGCGCCGGCGTGCTGGAGCAGGGCACGGTCGAGACGCTGGTGGAGGCCGGGGTCGGCGAGCGGCTGCGCCGCGAGGGCCTGCCGCACCACGGCATCGAGCTCCGGTACGGCGGGCGGGGCCACCGCATCGCGTTCGAGGAGCTGGTGCCCGGCCGGACGATCACCGTGTACGGGCAGCAGGAGGTGGTCAAGGATCTGATCGCGGCCCGGCTGGAGGCGGGCGGCGACGTGCGCTTCGAGGTGGAGGACGTGGCCCTGCACGACCTGGACGGGGAGCCGTACCTGACCTTCGGCGGGGAGCGGCTCGACTGCGACGTCATCGCCGGCTGCGACGGCTTCCACGGCGTGTCGAGGCCGTCGGTGCCGGAGGGGGTGCTGACCTTCCACGAACGCGACTACCCGTTCGCCTGGCTGGGCGTCCTGGCCCGCGTCGCCCCGTCGTCCGACGAGCTGATCTACAGCCGCACGGAGCGCGGCTTCGCCCTGCACAGCATGCGCACGCCCGAGATCAGCCGTTTCTACCTCCAGGTGCCGCCCGACGCCACGGCCGGGGAGTGGCCGGACGAGCGCGTCTGGGCGGAGCTGAAGGCCCGCCTGGAGACCGTGCCCGGCTTCACGCTGGCCACCGGCGAGATCCTGGAGAAGGCCGTCACGCCCATGCGCGGCTTCGTCACCGAGCCGATGCAGTACGGCCGGCTCTACCTCGCGGGCGACGCCGCGCACATCGTGCCGCCGACCGGCGCCAAGGGGCTCAACCTGGCGGTGGCCGACGTACGGGTGCTGACGGAGGCGCTGGACCGGTTCTTCTCCACGGGCTCGGCCGACCTGCTGGACGGATACTCGGCGGCGTGCCTGCGGCGGGTGTGGCGGGCGCAGCACTTCTCGTGGTGGATGACGACCCTGCTGCACACGTTCGACTCCGACGACGCGTACGGCCGGCGGCTGCAGCTGTCGTACCTCGACTACGTCACCTCCTCACGGGCGGCCGCGACGACGCTGGCGGAGAACTACGTCGGCCTGCCCTGACGGTTCTTGACGCGGGTTGTTGACGCCGTCCCGGGCACGGGCTACCGTCGTCTCAAATCTAAAGGAAACTTTCCTATTAATTTCCTTCAGATCCCCTCCCATCCCACCCCCCAGACACCGGATGTCGGAGAATCCATGAGACACAGAGCCCTCAGCAAGGTCCTCGCGGTCGCGGCGGCGTTCCTGCTGCCGCTGACCGCCGCCGTCGCCGCCCCGTCGGGCGCCCAGGCCGCCCTCACCCCCTCTTCCCGGACCGCTTCCTCCCAGACCGCCTCTGCCGGGACCGTCGCCTTCCTGGCCGACTGGGCGCCGAACGTCGCGTACACGGCGGGGACGCGCGTCACCTACAACGGCGTCACGTACGAGTGCGTCCAGAGCCACACCTCCCAGACCGGCTGGGAGCCGCCCAACGTCCCCGCCCTGTGGAAGGTCGTCACCGGAGGCGGCGACACGCAGGCGCCGAGCGTGCCGGGGGGTCTGCGTTCGACGGGGGTGACGTCGAGCAGCGTGTCGCTGGCGTGGACCGCCTCGACGGACAACGTCGGAGTGTCGGGGTATGACGTGTACCGGGGGAGTGCCCGGGTGGCGACCGTGACGGGGACGTCGTACACGGACTCGGGGCTCAGTGCGAGCACGGCGTACACGTACACGGTGCGGGCGCGTGACGCGGCCGGCAACGTCTCGGCGGCGAGCGGCGCCGTGACCGCGACCACCACGGGCGGCGGAGGCGGCGACACGCAGGCGCCGAGCGTGCCGGGGGGTCTGCGTTCGACGGGGGTGACGTCGAGCAGCGTGTCGCTGGCGTGGACCGCCTCGACGGACAACGTCGGGGTGTCGGGGTATGACGTGTACCGGGGGAGTGCCCGGGTGACGACCGTGACGGGGACGTCGTACACGGACTCCGGGCTCAGCGCGAGCACGGCGTACACGTACACGGTGCGGGCGCGTGACGCGGCCGGCAACGTCTCGGCGGCGAGCGGCGCCGTGACCGCGACCACCACGGGCGGCGGAGGCGGCGGCGGGAACAAGCTGCTCGGCTACTTCGTCCAGTGGGGCGTCTACCAGCGCGGCTACCACGTCAAGAACATCGACACCAGCGGCTCGGCCGCCAAGCTCACCCACCTCAACTACGCGTTCGGCAACGTGCAGAACGGCCAGTGCACGATCGGCGACAGCTACGCCGACTACGACCGGTTCTACAGCGCGGCCGAGAGCGTGGACGGCGTCGCCGACACCTGGGACGCCGGCGCCCTGCGCGGCAGCTTCAACCAGCTCCGCAAGCTCAAGAAGAAGTACCCGAACCTGAAGGTGCTGTTCTCCTTCGGCGGCTGGACCTGGTCGGGCGGCTTCACCCAGGCCGCGGCCAACCCGGCCGCGTTCGCCGACTCCTGCTACCGGCTCGTCGAGGACCCGCGCTGGGCCGACGTGTTCGACGGCATCGACATCGACTGGGAGTACCCGAACGCCTGCGGCCTCAGCTGCGACACCAGCGGCGCGGCCGCGTTCCGGAACCTGATGTCGGCGCTGCGCTCCCGGTTCGGCTCCGGCAACCTCGTCACCGCGGCCATCACCGCCGACGGCACCTCCGGCGGCAAGATCGACGCGGCCGACTACGGCGGCGCCGCCCCGTACGTCGACTGGTACAACGTCATGACCTACGACTACTTCGGCGCCTGGGCGGCGCAGGGGCCGACCGCCCCGCACTCGCCGCTCACCTCCTACGCCGGCATCCCCATTGCCGGCTTCCACTCGGACAACGCCGTCCAGAAGCTCAAGAGCAAGGGCGTCCCGGCCGGCAAGCTGCTGCTCGGCATCGGCTTCTACGGCCGCGGCTGGACCGGCGTCACGCAGGCCGCGCCCGGCGGCACCGCCACCGGCCCCGCGCCCGGCACGTACGAGCAGGGCATCGAGGACTACAAGGTGCTCAAGACGCGCTGCCCCTCCACCGGCACGGTGGCCGGCACCGCTTACGGCTACTGCGGCGGGCAGTGGTGGAGCTACGACACGCCGGGCACGATCGGCGGCAAGATGGGCTACGCGAAGGACCAGGGCCTCGGCGGCGCGTTCTTCTGGGAGCTCAGCGGCGACACCACGGGCGGCGAGCTGATCACGGCCATGCGCAACGGCCTCGGCTGACGCACGGATGATTCCGGGGGCCGGTCCCGCCTCACCCGCGGGACCGGCCCTCCGCCTCCAGGCCCTGCGTCACGATTTCAGCCTTACCCGAAACCCCTCCATTGACCTGATGGCGGCGGTGTTTCTAGATTTCGGTCATGACCCTAATCTCCCGAACGATGGCTGCCGGCATGGCGGTCATCGCACTGCTGGCGGCGGCGCCCGCGCCCGCCTCGGCGGCGGGCGGCACGACCGCGACCCCGGCCGCCGAAGCGGGCCCGGCCGATCTCGGTGTGCCGCTCCAGGACGTGCTGCTGCTCGGCGGCACCGTCGCTCCCGGCCCCGGCGGCACCCCCGTGCTCTGGGAAGCCTCCTCCGGCGCCCCCGCCCACCTCAACGCGGTGGACCCGGCCACCGGCGCCGCGGTGGCGCGGCTCGACCTGCCGGGCGCCGCCGGGGCCTGGGCGGTGGACGCGACCCCCGACGGCAGCGTCTACGCCGGCACCTACGGCGACGGCCGCCTCTACCGCTGGACCCGCGAGGGCGGTGTCGCCGACCTCGGCCGCCCGCTCCCGTCCGAGAACTTCGTCTGGTCGGTGGCGGCGGGCGAGGGCGCGACCGTGTACGGCGGCACGTCGCCGGGCGGCCGCCTGTTCGGCTACGACCCGGCGACCGGCTTCCGCGACTACGGCAAGCTCTCCGCCTCCCACGCGTACGTGCGGAGCGTCTCCTACGCCGGCGGCAAGATCTACGCGGGCACCGAGAACCCGGCCGCCGTCTTCGAGGTGGACGCCGCCACCGGCGTGGCCGAGAAGCTGCCCACTCCGCCCGGCCTGGACGTCACGGACAAGTGGGCCTACGACGTCAACGTCGCCGGCGGCTTCCTCTTCGTCAGGTACGGCAGCGCCTTCCCCGGCCCCCTGCATGTCTGGGACATCGCCGCTCGTGCCTGGACCGACACCCTCGAATCCGCCCACGGCCTGGACGTCTCGCCGCCCGACGACCAAGGACGGATCTACTTCGTGAAGGGCGGGGAGCTGGTCGGCTACGACCCGCGCACCCGTACCGTCACCCCGACGGGGATGCCCTTCACCGGACGGGTCGCGAACACCCGCGGCATCGGCTGGGCCGAGCTGGGCCTGCCCGACTACCCCGGCAAGAGCCTCGTCGGGCTGCTGTGGCGCGGCCTGATGTTCCGCTACAACCCGCAGACCGGCGCCAGATCGTTCGTCCAGACGGGCATCCAGGGCGAGCCGATCGACATCACGGCCATCGCGGACGGCCCGGACGGCCGCGTCTACGTGGGCGGCTTCCTCAACGGTGGTTTCGCGGCGCTCGACCCGGTCACGGGGGAGCGGGAGGAGTTCCACACCTTCTCCCAGAGCGAGGCCATGACGGCGCACGGCGGCAAGCTCTACGTCGGGGCCTATCCCGAGGCCAGGGTCTACGCCTACGACCCCAGCCTGCCGTGGAACAGCACCGAGTACTCGCCCAGCCCGGAGCCCGGGCCCGCGCCGAACCCGGCTCGGCTGCTCGACTTCGCCACCGACAAGCAGATCAGGCCGCGCGCGCTGACCCCGGCGGGCAGGTACGTGGCGGTCGGGACGATGCCCGACCTCGGGCAGGTCGGCGGCGTGCTCGCCCTCTGGGACCCGCGGGAGGGCCGGATGGCCTACTCCCAGCGGCATGTGGTCGAGGACCAGAGCATCGTCTCGCTCGCCTACCGCGACGGCGTCGTCTACGGCGGCACCTCGATCTACGGCGGCCAGTCGGCCACCCCGCCGACCCAGCCGGAGGCCAAGCTGTTCGCCTGGTCGGTGCGGGAGAAGAGGCTGCTGTGGGAGCTGGTCCCGGCGCCCGGCAAGCCCGCCGTCCCCGCGCTCGCCTTCGACGACCGCGGCCGGCTGTGGGGGATCGCGGGCGGCGAGGTGTTCGCCGTGAACGTGGCCACGCGCAAGGTGGTCTCCCGGGTCACGCTGTCGGACAGCGCGTCGTCCTCCGGCGCGCTGGTCTTCAACGCCCGGGACCGCCGCCTCTACGGCGCGCACGCCGGCGCCCAGGTGTTCGCGCTCGATCCGCGTACGGGCAAGCGGTCGGTGCTGAAGGAGGGACCTGTGCACCACCTCGCGGTGCACAGGTCCGGAGCCGTCTACTTCGCCGAGGGGCCGAAGCTGTTCAGGTATCAGCCGCAGAGCCGGTAGGTGGAGAAGTTCTCGAAGCGTGACAGGTACATGTGCTCGTCAGGCCCCTTGAGCAGGATCGAGATCGGGCGGGCGATGAGCGTCAGCGCCATCGTCCCCCGGTCGATCCGGTACGCCTTGCCCTGCACCTTGCCGTACAGCCGGCCGTCGCGCCCCGGCTCGATGTTGGTGTCGAGCCAGACCTGGGTGGCGGTGGACCACGGGTAGGTCTGGTGCTTCACGGTCCGCAGCGCCTGGCCGGTGGCGGGATCGAGCTCGAACAGCGCGTCGGGGCTGAGCCCCCACAGCCTGCCGTCGCCGTCGAAGGTGATCGAGCCGAGTGCCAGGTCGCCGGCCACGGGGGTGCTCGTCCACCTGAGCGAGTCGGTGGCGATGTCGTAGGCGAAGGCGTGCGCCGCGTCGCCCTGCGGGACGCCGGTGGCGCCGAACGCCGACGTGGTGCCGTAGAGGACGCCGTCGCGGTAGGCGAGGGCGATGATGCTCTGGCCCGGGATGAGGTTGCGCCTGATCACGGTCCTGCCGGTGGCCGGGTCGAGCAGGCCGAGCGCGCCGCCGACCGAGCCCGCCTTGGGCACGGTGCCGAACGCCAGCCAGTCGCCCGCCGACACCATGGCGAACGGCCGGTCCTGCTCCTGGCCGGCGAGTTCGAGCAGCTTCCTCGGCTCGGTGCCGTCGAACTCGTAGATGCGGGCGCCGGGGTAGACGCCCAGGTAGAGCTTGCCCTTGTGGGTGACGATGGCCTCGCTCTGGCCGACGTTGGGCCAGAACTGGGATTGACCGGTGGCGGGGTCGTACGCGGCCAGGCCGCCGGTGAAGAAGCCGCCCGCGTAGACGCGCCCGTCGGGGCCGACGGCCATGGACCTGATGGAGACGGGCTGGCCGGTCAGGGTGGATTCGAACAGCTTGCCGCGGCGGCTGTGGCGGTCGTAGTGCCAGAGGCGGCCGGTGGAGGAGGTGCCGACGAGCGTGCGGCCGTTCCAGCCGAGGGTCCTGGCGGCGCCGCCGCCGAGGTCGGTGAAGCCCAGCTTGGTGATCTTCCTGGTCCTGAGGTCGTACGCGACGAGCTCGTCGCTCTGGACCAGGAAGACCTGGTGACCGTGCCGGCCACCGCCCACGGTGAGGCTGTCGATGTCGTCCACGACGTCGCGCCACGTGCCCGCGGCCAGGTCGTAGACGCCCATCGGGTTGGTGCCGGTGGTGGTGCCGAAGCGGACCAGAAGGTGGCGGCCGACGACATCGAGGTCGTAGGCGTAGCCGCTGCCCGTGATCGGCGGGTCGATCACCTTGACGAGGGTTCCGTCGGGCCGCAGCACGGCGACCTTCATGCTCTGCGCGCCGACGCCGGCGTAGACGGTGCCGTCCCCGGCGATGGCGAGGTCACGGATGTACTGCTCGCCGGGAACGGGGCTGCCGAGGTCGTCGATGCGGCCGGTCGCCGTGTCGTAGCGGAACAGCCGGCCGTTGGGCGAGGTGCCGCCGTAGACGGCGGTCCCGTCCGGGCTGGCCGCGACCGTCCAGACGAACGTCTCGCCCGGCACGGCGATGCCCAGCTCGCGCACCTCGTCGGTGGCGGGGTCGTAGCGGAAGAGCCTGCCCATGGCCCCGGCGGTGGCGTTGTAACCGCCCACGTAGACGGAGTGGTCGGGGGCCACGGTGACGGCCCAGGAGCCGAGCGCGAGGGGAAGCGGCCGCTCGGCGACGAGGCTCGCGTCGGCGGCGTTCCTGATGCCCAGGATCGCGGGGCCGGAGGCGCTGGAGGTGACGGAGTAGAGGCGGTCGCCGTCGAGGGCGGTGCCCGCCGTGGTGGCGCCGGTGAGCGGCAGGGTGCCGAGGCTCTGGAAACCGCATCCCGTCGGCGGTGTGGCGGTTTCGGCCTGGGCCGGAGCTGCGAGAGACCAAGCGGTCAAGAGAAGGACAACGAGTAAGCGCATGGGCCTACCTTCGCTAGGACGGCATAACGGCCTTGACCGTAATCCTGAGCTCCGCCCATGGCAAGACCGCCGCCACGCCGATCCGGCACGCGGTACGGAGGAGGGCTACCGGGGTGGGGACCGGAACAGGCGCGCGGCCTCCTCCGGAGTGTCGCGGACCGTCAGGGGCGCGGGGCTGAGCGCGTCCAGGCGCCGCCGGAAGTCCGGCCTGATGCCGGTGAGCACCATGGTCCCGGCCTTGGCGCCGTCCACCTGCTGCTGCGCGGTGATCAGGGCCGCGACCCCCATCGCGTCCCAGAACGTCACCGCGCTCAGGTCCATCACCAGCCGCGGCTCCGGCTCACCGGAGACGACCTCGCGGACCACGGCGGCGAGCTCCAGCGCGGCCTGGTCGCCCAGCGACCCGGACAGCTCCAGCAGGACGTGCGACCCCTGATCGTGGCGGCTGAGGCCGAACGGCGCGTCGTGCCCGTCCGGGGGGAGGGCGAAGTCGGCGACCGCGACGGTACCCTCCGGGCCGGAGCCGATCGTGAACCGGTCGGGCAGGAAGCGGGCGATCCACAGCCCGTGCCCGTGCTGGACGGGCCACCGGGCGGCGTCGGGCACGGGGGTCCGCGCCTCACCTGCGGCGTCTCCCGCCTGCCGTGCCTGCGCCGGGGCCCCGGCGTTCCCCACCTGTCCGGTGGGCGGCAAGGCCTCGGTGTCCGCGTCCGGCCGGGGGATGCGGGTGCTCAGGGACGGTCCCGCGTCGCTGACCTCGCACCGCAGCGCGCCGGCCATCCGCCGGATCCGCACCCGGCCCGTACCCGCTCCGTGGACCACCGCGTTGGTGGCCAGCTCGTGCACGGTGATCACCAGGTCCATGGCCCGCCCGTCGGGCAGGCCGGCGTGCGTGGCGTGCGCCTCCAGCGTGGCGCGCAGCGCGTACAGCAGGCCGGCGTCGAACGACTGGTCGAGGATGAGGTCCGGATCGCCTTTCGCGGTCGGGGGCAGGTTCACGGACTCGTCATCGACCATGACCGGTCACCAGACTGATCCCCGGAATGCCGCCGGCCCCCAGCAGCACGAACCTCGACGCGGTCGCACGGCTGCACCGCAGATCCACCTTCCGATCGGGGGCCACGCTCCTGGCCGCCTCCATGATCATCCGGGCGCTGGAGAGGTCGATGAACGCCAGCTCGGCCATGTTGACGGTGATGTCGCCTTCGCCCCTGATCGCCTCGGTCAGCGCCATCCTCAGCGCGCCCTCCGCGGTCCGGTCCATCTGCCCGGCCAGCCGGATGCCGGGTGGCGCGTACTGGCGGCATATTCGTAGCAACGGGTCGTTGTGGTACGTGGCGGCGGCCACCGAGTGCGTGTGGAACGGCGACACCGACGCCAGGGTGACCGGGTCGAAGCGGTCGCGGTCGTACTGGCACAGCACCGAGACGCTGGTGCCGGACAGCGCGGTGGCGATCTCCTCCTCGAACGCCGGCAACTGCTCGATCCCGCTGACCGGCTGGAGCGCCCACCCCATGTCGAGCGCCACCCGCAGCCCGGAGTAGCCCTCCTCCGCGGTCTGCTCGATCTGGTCGCGCAGCCAGCCCATGGCGTGCTCCACGGCGAACGCCTGCCCCGACAGCAGGCCCTCCTTGCAGGCCAGGACCTCCATCCGGCCGTTGGCGGTGGCGGACTGCACGGAGATCCCACGCTGGCCGAGCTCGGCCAGCGCCTCCTGCGGCTCCACGCACAGCCACACCACCCGCAACCCGCCCTTCAGCCCGTCCCGCACGAACGCCGCGGTCAGGTCGTGGAGCTCCTCCGGCTCGCCGAAGGTGAGGCAGGCGTGATCGTTGACCGTGAGGTCCGTGATCTGCACTTCCGCGTCCGTCACCGCGCCACCTGTCCCCTCGCGGCCGCCGCCGCCCCACACACCGCCGGACCACCCAGCGTAGTGACCGGCCGCAACCGGTACGCCCCTCGGGACGGTTTCGTCGTGACCGTCGCGGAGCGCGCGGCACCCGTCCCCTCACAGCCGCGCCCGCCTTCCCGCCGGTTCGGAGGCGTCCCGCCGGACCCTCATGGCCACCCTGGCCGCTACACGTGTGCCCTCAACGAGGGGACGCACACGTACATCCTCGGCTCTTCCGGCGGATGACCACTGGCCCGGCACACGCGTCGTCCGCGGGGGGTCATCGTCGCCACGAGGCGTGCCGCCTGACCATCCGGCCGGGTCACCACAGCTCGATGGAGCGCGTGAAGATGCCCGCCACGTCCTCTTCGGTCACCGGCGCGGGAGCGGTCGCGAGCAGGCGCTGCTGCCTCATCGTCCCCTCGACGAGGGCGTCGATGTCGCCCGTGCCGAAGCCCACGGCGCCGATCCCGTTGGGGACGCCGACGTCGCGCATGAGATCGACCAGGACGCTCGGCAGGAACTCGGCCGCCTCGCCCGGCTCCTCCCTGTCCGGGGCGAGCAGCCGGGCGGCGCGCAGGTGGCGTTCCGGCGCCGCCGGGAAGGTGAACCTGAACGCCTCCGGCGCCGTGAGCGCGACCGACATCCCGTGCGGGACCATCGGCTCGTCGCCGGGGTAGTCCTTCGGGTGGAAGTCGCGGACCCGCCCGGCGATGGGATAGGCGTTGGCGTGCGGGAGGTGCACGCCGGCGTTGCCGAAGCCCATCCCGGCGAACGTGGCGGCCAGCGCCATCTCGCCGCGGGCCGCCGTGTCGTCGCCGTGCCGCACGGCGCGCCGGAACGACCTCGCCAGCAGCCGCATGGCCTGCTCGGCCCACATGTCGGAGATCGGGTTCGCGCCGCAGTAGGGCACCCGCTGCTCGGGACGTTTGCGCTCGTTGCCGGTGTACCAGCGGGCGGTGTAGCTCTCGACCGCGTGGCAGAGGATGTCCATCCCGGCCGAGGCGGTCACTCCCGCGGGCTGGGTCAGCGTGAGGTCGGGATCGACGACGGCGAGCGCGGGGCGCAGCGCGGCATGGCTGATGCCGGTCTTGACCTTGAGCGACAGCACGTCGAGCACACAGATGGTGGTGCTCTCCGCGCCGGTGCCGGTGGTCGTGGGTACGGCGACGAGCGGCTTGAGCGGGTTGTCCGGTGCCCGGCCGTGCCCGACCGGGGCGTTGACGTAGTCCATCAGCTCGCCGGGGTTGGTGAGCATCAGGTCGATCGCCTTGGCGGTGTCGATGCTCGACCCGCCGCCGACGGCGACGAACGCGTCCCAGGGGCCCGCGGCGCGGGCGTGCTCGACGGCGGCGGCGAGGCTGGCGTCGGTCGGCTCGACGTGCACCTGGTCGTAGATCCGGGCGTCGATGCCGTGGCGGCGGATCTGCTCGGCGATCCGTCCCGGGGCGCCGGTGGCGGCGACGCCCTGATCGGTGACGATCAGGACGCGCCGGACGTCGCCGTACTGGCCGAGGTCGAAGCCGAGCTCGGCGGAGGCGCCGTTGCCGAACTTCAGCCGGGGCGCGCCGTAGGTGAAGACGGTCTCGGGGGTGACCGGAGGCGTGGTCGTCATGCGGGTTCCCTACCCCCGTGGCGGCCGTCCCCCGCGACACCCGTGATCCGCCCGGAACACCAAGAAGCCCCAGACTCCCGGCGGCTGCCGTGAGCTGGGGCGGGTGGTGGACGATACTGGGATTGAACCAGTGACCTCTTCCGTGTCAGGGAAGCGCTCTCCCGCTGAGCTAATCGTCCGTGTTGAGTTAACTCGGTGTTGAGCCAACTCCGTGTTGAGTTGTCACTCAGAGCGGAAGACGGGATTCGAACCCGCGACCCTCACCTTGGCAAGGTGATGCTCTACCACTGAGCCACTTCCGCATGGCGCTGCACTTTACTTTAGCGGATCCCGTGAGGGACCGCGCCTGACCGAGGTGGAGACGGGATTTGAACCCGTGTAGACGGCTTTGCAGGCCGCTGCCTCGCCTCTCGGCCACTCCACCAGGAGTTCGTACTCCGAGCGGAAGACGGGATTCGAACCCGCGACCCTCACCTTGGCAAGGTGATGCTCTACCACTGAGCCACTTCCGCGTGTCTCCGGCGAAGTGCCGGCCACGGGAAAACCATATCGCCTTCGGAGAGTGCCCGCGCGCGTCCGGCGGGCTCCGGGACGAAATCGGCGGGACGAAATCGGCCATCGACGCGGGGGCCGCTCACCGGATCACGCGTACGTCCCGCGCCCGGACGAACGCCACCCGGTGGCCGAGCTGGATCTGGTAGAAGCGCCGGGTGCCCGTGACCGTGACGTGCGCGGCCGGGTCGAAGGAGCCCGCCTTCTGGTACGAGCCCGCCACGATCTGTCCCAGCGTGTACGTCTGGCCGGAGTGGATCACGTACGCCAGCGGCGTGCGCTCCTGGTAGGCGACGCCCGTGCCCTCGTAGGCCGGGTGACCGGGGTACGCCCGGCCGTACACCCTGACCGTGTCCTTCAGCGGCGTGACCAGCGCGCCCGCGGCGGGGACGGCGGTCGGAGCGGTGGCGGGGTTGTGGAACCACGCCTTCTGGCCGAGGTACCAGATCGCCGTCCAGTCGCCCTGCCGCCCGGCCACGGCGAACCGCTGGCCGGTGGAGGCGCGGGCGCTGTGGTCGTACACGCTGTACGTGCTCGGCTTGCCCACCCGCTTGCCGATGTCGTCGACCAGGGGCGCGTCCTCGCGCGGCTCGGTGCGCAGCCACACCGACGAGGCGCCGTGCGGCTCGCAGGGCCTGGCCGGCCTGGCCTCGGAGCAGCCGGTGAAGAGCGGCTGGTTCGTCGCGTAGTCGGGCAGGATGATCACCGATCTGGCCCGGCCGCCGGGTGCGGACATGACGGCGGGGGCGGCCGTGAGCACGCCCCCGGCGGCTCCCGGTGCCGGCAGGGCCTGCGCGGGCTCGCCGTCAGGCAGGCCGGAGGCCGGGGGGCCGGCCACCGCCAGGGCCGGGGGGCGGGCCGGCGTGCCGGTGATCGGACTGCCCGCCAGCTCCAGGTAGTGGGCCCAGTCCCAGTACGGGCCCGGGTCGTCGTGCATGCCCGGATGGCTCTCGGCCGTGGTGCCCGGGACGTTGTCGTGGCCGAGGATGTGCGCCCGGTCGAGGGGCAGGTCGTACAGGTCCGCCAGGTAGCGCAGCAGCTGGGCCGAGGACCGGTACATCGCCTCCGTGTACCAGGTCGCCCCCCTGGCCAGGTAGCCCTCGTGCTCGATGCCGATCGAGCGGGCGTTGAAGTCGTAGTTGCCGGCGTGCCAGGCGATGTCCCGCGTCCGCACGTGCTGGGCCACGTGCCCGTCGCCGGAGCGGATCGTGTAGTGCCAGCTCACGTAGTCGGGGTCGGAGACCATCGACGGGATGTCGCGGTACTTGGTCTCCGTGTCGTGGATGACGATGTAGTCGATCCGCCGCGTCGCCGTGGCGGGCATCCGGTCGTGGTTGCCGTAGCCGCCGCTCGTGCGCTTGTACGCGGCGGGCATCCACTCGCAGTCGAGCGTCCGGGGGCACTCGGCCGCTCCCGCCGGCGCGGACGGCGCGGCGGGCCGGCGCAGGCCCGGCACGGGCGCCAGGCGGACCACGGAGCCGTCGTCGGTCCTGCGGGTCACGCCCTGGCGGATCACCTCGAACACCTGGTCGGCGAAGTCGTGTGATCCGGGTGACGGGAGCGGGGAGAGGCTCCCGGCGTAGCGGGCGACGGCGTCGTACCAGTCGGCGGGGTCCGAGCCGGTGCGCGCCTGGAGGGAGGCCTTGAGCGAGGCCAGGACGGCGGCGCCGCCCCTGATGTTCGCGGCCGGGTCGGAGCGCAGCCGCGCGGCCGGAAGCCCGGTGAGCCGAGCGGCCCGCTGCAGCGTCGCCCCACCGGCAGCCCCAGGCCCGGAGGCGGCCCCAGGCCCGGAGGCGGCCCCGGGCTCGGAGGCGCCACCGGGGTCACCCGGCGCCACGGGCTCGACGGCCGCCGTGTCCACCAGGTGCATCGGCCCGTACCCGCCCGCCGTGCTCGGCCGGCCGCCGTTCGTGTCCCAGCGCGACTCCAGGTACGAGACCCCGAGCAGCAGGCTCACCGGCACCCCGAACTCCCCGGCCGCCCGCGCGAAGTCCGCCTGGCGGCCCGGCGCGGGGCCGGGCAGGGCGAGGAGCCCGGCGGCGAGACCGGTGACCAGACCGGCGGCGGCCCAGTGCGGCATGACAACCTCCACGGATCGGTACGACTACACTACGCACAGTAATCACCGCATCGGAAAGTCCGCCGGCGCCGCGAGAGCGTGTTGAATCGGCTATCCCTGCCCGATTCCGGGCAGGATGTTGGCGTGTCGCGTTCCCTGTGCGTAGTGTCCTCGTCTGTGTCCACGACGCTGCACCCCTACGAGGAGCTGATCGCCCACCTCATCCGGACCAGCGGGCTCGGCCCCGGTGAGGCCGCGCGGGTGGTCGCCGACGTGCTGTCGTACTTCTCCGAACCGGTGGAGGCGTTCGTGCGGCGGCGCCACGCCGAGCTGAAGGCCCGAGGCCTCACCAACGACGAGATCTTCCCCAGAGTGGCCGCCGAGCTTCGCGGGCGCCGCGTCGCGGCGCCCGAGCTGTCCCTGCGGCAGTTGCGCCGCATCGTCTACGGCTGACCGGACAGGCCGTTCCCAGAACCACCTGAGAAACAACTGCATCGCCGTCTTCCGAGAAGACGGATGACGACGGATAGGAGATGTCGGATGTGCGGAATCGTCGCGTACGTCGGCCCCAAGGACGCCGCCCCCATCCTGCTGGAGGGCCTGCAACGGCTGGAGTACCGCGGGTACGACTCGGCCGGTGTCGTGGTCTCGAACAAGGGCCTCAAGGTCCGCAAGGTCAAGGGCAGGGTCGCCGACCTGGCCAAGGTCGTGCCGGCCAGGTTCAAGGGCGGGCTCGGCATCGGCCACACCCGGTGGGCCACCCACGGTGTCCCCAGTGACGTCAACGCGCATCCGCACCTGTCCTCCGACGAGCGCGTCGCCGTCGTGCACAACGGCATCATCGAGAACGCCGACGAGCTGCGCGCCAAGCTGGTGGCCGACGGCGCGGAGTTCCTCTCCGAGACCGACACCGAGGTGCTGGCCCACCTGATCGCCCGCACCGTGAAGGAGACCGACTCGCTGGAGGAGGCCGTCCGCAAGGCGCTGAAGAGCGTCGTCGGGACGTACGGCATCGCGGTCATGGACGCCGAGCGGCCGGGAGAGGTGGTCGTGGCCCGCAACGGCAGCCCGATCGTGCTCGGCATCGGCGAGAAGGAGATGTTCGCCGCCTCCGACGTGGCCGCGCTGGTCCGCTACACCCGCCAGGTCGTCCACCTGGAGGACGGCGAGCTGGCCGTCCTCAAGGCCGACGGCTTCCACACCTTCGCCAGCGACGCCCGCGAGACGGCCAAGGAGCCGCTGACCGTCGACTGGGACGCCGGCCACTACGACACCGGCGGCTACGAGCACTACCTGCTCAAGGAGATCTCCGAGCAGCCCGAGACCGTGGCCCGCACCATGAGCGGCCGGCTCGACGAGCGCTTCCACATCGCCCACCTGGGCGGCCTCAACATGGACGCCCGCGAGACCCGCTCCTTCCGCCGCGTCAAGATCATCGGTTGCGGCTCCGCGTACTACTCCGGCCAGATCGGCGCCCAGCTCATCGAGGAGCTGGCCCGCATCCCGGCCGACGCCGAGCCGGCCAGCGAGTTCCGCTACCGCAACCCGGTCGTCGACCCCGACACCCTCTACGTCGCGATCAGCCAGTCGGGCGAGACGTACGACACGCTGGCCGCCGTGCAGGAGCTCAAGCGCAAGGGCGGCCGGGTCATCGGCATCGTCAACGCGGTCGGCAGCGCCATCGCCCGCGAGGTCGACGGCGGCGTCTACCTGCACGCCGGGCCGGAGGTGTCGGTCGCCTCGACGAAGGCGTTCACCTCGACCGCGCTGGCGTTCGCGCTGCTCGCCCTGCACTTCGGGCGCGTCCACGACCTGTCGCCCGCCGACGGCCGCCGCGTCGTCGAGGGGCTGCGCCGCCTGCCGGCCCAGATCGAGGAGATCCTCTCCCAGAGCGACAAGATCGCCGAGCTGGCCCGGAAGTACGCCCCGTACCCGAGCATGATGTTCGTCGGGCGCGTGCGCGGCTACCCCGTCGCCCGCGAGGGCGCCCAGAAGCTCAAGGAGATCTCCTACGTCCACGCCGAGGCGTACCCGGCCAGCGAGCTCAAGCACGGCCCGCTCGCGCTGATCGGGCCGGAGATGCCGACGGTGGCGATCGTGCCCGACGACGAGCTGCTGGACAAGAACCTCACCACGCTCGGCGAGATCCGCGCCCGCGGCGGCCAGGTGCTCATGGTGGGCCACCGCGAGCCCGACGCCAAGCTGGCCGACGACGTGATCGTGGTGCCGAAGAACGAGATCGAGCTCGACCCCATCCTGCTGACGATCCCGCTCCAGCTCCTCGCCTACCACGCCGCCGTGGCTCTGGACCGCGATGTCGACAAGCCTCGCAATCTCGCGAAGAGTGTCACAGTTGAGTAACTTAACGCGGCACTATGGCTACAATCGCACAAAGGTCGTGTTAGCGGCGCATTCTCGACCTAAGATCCGAATGTGGCCGAGTTCGATCCGCACACGCCGAACGTCGCCCGCATGTACGACTACCTGCTCGGCGGCCACGACAACTACGCCGTCGACCGCGAGGCGACCGAGCGGCTGGTAGCGCTGGTCCCGCAGGCCGTGCCGCTGGCGCGGGCCAATCGCGGCTTCCTGCGGCGGGCCGTGCGCCACCTCGCGGGCGCCGGTGTGCGCCAGTTCCTCGACCTCGGCAGCGGGCTGCCCACCCAGGGCAGCGTCCACGAGATCGTCCCGGACGCCCGCGTCGTGTACGTCGACCGCGACCCGGTCGTGGCCGCGCACGCCAGGGCCCTGCTGGGCGAGGGCGACGGAGGCAGGGCGGCCCCGGACCGCCGGGCCGCCTTCCTCCAGGCGGATCTGCTCGACGCGCCCGAGGTGCTGGAGGGCGCCTCGGAGCTGCTGGACCTCGGCCGGCCGGTGGGGATCCTGCTGGTCGGCATCCTGCACTTCCTCCCCGACGCGGACGGGCCGTACGAGACGGTGGCGCGGCTGCGCGAGGCCGTCGCGCCGGGCAGCCACCTGGTGATCACCCATGCCGTCGCCCCCGGCAGGCCGGCGGGCGGCGGAGGCGTCACCCCGATCTCCCAGGGGCGCGGCGCCGACCGGCCGCCGGCCGCCATCCGGCGCTTCTTCGGCGACTTCGCCCTGGTCGAGCCCGGCCTGGTGAACGCGGCGGACTGGCGCCCGGACCGGCCCCGCCTGGCGGGGGAGCCGGGCGGCGGTTCGTACCTCATGGCGGGTGTGGGGTGGAAGCATCCCATAGCCCCTGATGTGTGACGTCTTGTAGTGGTTCGTTAACCTGGTGTAGCGAGATGCTGGCTCGCGGACCGGGGGAGGCACGCCATGCGCCGACGGCAGGTGCTCGCACTCGGGCTCGGCCTGGCGGTCTCGGGGCTGGCGAGCGCCGCCGGGTGCGGCGCCGGGCGGGCCCCCGGCCGGGGTGTGCGCGGCAGGTTCGCCATCGTGCCCGGCGGCGAGCGGTGGACGCGCGTGGCCCAGGCCCTGGGCACCGCCGCCTGGGACGCCGGGTTCGCCGTGTCGCGCGAGGGCGAGGCCACCCGCATCACCGTCACCGGCCTGCCGGCCCTGGCCGCCGCCGCGCTCAACGACGGGCCGACCCTCCTCGACACCGCCACCCCGCTGGCCCGGCTCGCCGGCGAGATCGAGGTCGTGGTCGTGCCGGCGGCCTCGAAGTTCCGCGACTTCGACGACTTCGGCGCCCACCTGCTGGCCCGGCCGGGCGAGACCATGCTCGCCGGCGGGCCGCGGGGCGAGCCCGACCACCTGCTGTTCGGTCTGGTCGCGCGGGGCCTCGGCGCCGACACGCGGCAGGTCGTCTACACCGGTTACCCGAGCAGCGAGGACGTGGCCGAGGCCCTGCTCGGCGGCAAGGCGGCGGCCGCCGCCGGAACCCTGGCCGACTGGCGGCACGACATCCGCACGGGCCGCTTCAAGGCGCTGGCGGTCTCCTGCGCGCACCGCGTCGACGGGATCGACGCCCCCAGCCTGCTGGAGAGCGGCGTGCGCGTCGACTTCGCCGCCTGGTGCGCGGCGGTCGGGCCGCACGGCATGTCCGGCGACACGCGCGACGCGGCACTGGAGATGTGCGAGGCCGTCTCCCGCTCGGCCCCGTGGCGCGAGGTCTGCCGCAGGCGCGGCTGGAGCGCCCTGCCGCTCTTCGGCGACGACTTCGCGCTCTGGCTGGGCACGGAGATCGGCCGCACCCGCGGCGTGCTCCGCGATCTCGGGCTCGTCACCACGACCGGCACAACATGCAGCGGTAGTTGCGCCGACGGCCACTAGATGTAGGATCCTGCTCGTCGCTGGTTCGCCCCTCGGGGCGGAGCAAAAGGGAACCCGGTGCGATTCCGGGGCTGCCCCGCAGCGGTGAGCGGGAACGACCGCCGTCACAGAGCACTGGAGCGATCCGGGAAGCGACGGCCAGTAGGACCGAGCGGGTGATCGTACGCGTAGGAACGCGTGATCGGTCACGCGCGCCTGCCCGCGAGCCCGAAGACCTGCCAGCGAGTGCCGGGGGACCACCGGCTGGACCTGTCCAGGGCCTCGAGGGAGGGCCCGGGGGCCGTCGCGGCCGGGGACACCCCGCGCCGCCGTGCTCTCGTGCGCCCTCGCCGAGGCGAGCTCGCGAGGAGAGAGCACGTGACGACCATCGTTGAGGGTGACCGGCGGCTGGCCATCGAGGAGGCGGCCGCGCGGGTGATCGCCGACCCGGCCAACTCCCGGGTCGCCGCCCGGCTGCTGGCCGAGGAGATCGCCGCCGAGGCCGCCGCCTGCGGCGTGCGGTCGTTCTCCGACTCCGTCGCCGCCACCCACGCGGCCGGGTTGGTGCAGGACGAGCTGGCGGCGTTCGTCGCCGCCCACGCCGCCGAACTGGACGCGCTGGTGCCGCCCGACGCCGACGACCGCTTCGAGTACTTCGGCCTGCGCACGGTCTACGACCGCTACCTGCTGCGCCACCCGGAGACCCGCGCCGTGCTGGAGCGCCCGCAGCACTTCCTGCTGCGCGTGGCCTGCGGCCTGTCCGCCACCGTGGCCGAGGCGGCCGAGCTGTACGCCCTCATGAGCACCCTGTCGTACCTGCCGAGCTCGCCGACGCTGTTCAACTCGGGCGCGCGCCGGCCGCAGCTCTCGTCGTGCTTCCTGCTCGACTCGCCGCGCGACGAGCTGGAGGCGATCTACGACAGGTACGGGCAGGTCGCCCGGCTGTCGAAGTACGCCGGGGGCATCGGCATCGCCTGGACCCGGGTCCGCTCCCGCGGCTCGCTCATCCGGGGCACCAACGGGCACTCCAACGGCATCGTCCCCTGGCTGCGCACGCTGGACTCGTCCGTCGCCGCGGTCAACCAGGGCGGCCGGCGCAAGGGCGCCGCCTGCGTCTACCTGGAGACCTGGCACGCCGACGTCGAGGAGTTCCTGGAGCTGCGCGACAACACCGGCGAGGACGCCCGCCGCACGCACAACCTCAACCTCGCCAACTGGGTGCCGGACGAGTTCATGCGCCGGGTCGAGGCCGACGAGCCGTGGTCGCTGTTCGACCCGAAGGACGTGCCTGACCTGACCGACCTGTACGGCGAGGCGTTCGACCGGGCCTACCGCGCCTACGAGGCGCAGGGCCTGCACGTCAGGCGGATCCCCGCCCGCACCCTGTACGGGCGGATGATGCGCACGCTCGCGCAGACCGGCAACGGCTGGATGACCTTCAAGGACGCGGCCAACCGCACCTCCAACCAGACCGCCCGGCCGGAGAACGTCATCCACCTGTCCAACCTGTGCACCGAGATCCTGGAGGTCACCAGCGACGCCGAGACCGCCGTCTGCAACCTCGGGTCGGTCAACCTGGCCGCGCACCTGCGCGACGGCGCCGGCCTGGACTGGGAGCGGCTGCGCGCCACCGTGCGGACCGCCGTGCGCTTCCTCGACCGCACCATCGACCTCGGCTTCTACCCGACGCCCGAGGCGGAGGCGGCCAACCGGCGCTGGCGGCCCATCGGGCTCGGCGTGATGGGGCTGGCCGACGTGTTCTTCACGCTGCGCCTGCCGTTCGACTCGCCCGAGGCGCTGGAGCTGTCCACCCGGATCGCCGAGGAGATCGCGCTGGCCGCCTACGACACCTCCGCCGACCTCGCCGCCGAGCGCGGCCGGCACCCCTCGTACGGCGACACCCGCGCGGCCGGGGGAGTGCTGCACCCCGACCACTACGCCGGCGCCGCCGCCTCGCCGCGCTGGGACGCGCTCCGCGAGAAGATCGCCGGGACGGGGCTGCGCAACTCGCTGATGATCGCCATCGCGCCGACGGCGACGATCGCGTCGATCGCCGGCTGCTACGAGTGCATCGAGCCGCAGGTGTCGAACGTCTTCAAGCGCGAGACGCTGTCCGGCGAGTTCCTCCAGGTCAACCGCTACCTGGTGGCCGACCTCCAGACGCGCGGACTGTGGACGCAGGCGATGCGCGACGCCATCAAGCGGGCCGACGGCTCGGTCCAGGACATCCCCGGCGTCCCGGACGACCTGCGGAGCCTCTACCGGACCGCCTGGGAGCTGCCGCAGAAGGCCCTCATCGACCTGGCCGCGGCCCGCCAGCCGTACATCGACCAGTCGCAGTCGCTCAACCTCTTCATGGCCAGCCCGACCATCGGCAAGCTCTCGTCGATGTACGCCTACGCCTGGAAGAAGGGCCTGAAGACCACGTACTACCTGCGTTCGCGGCCCGCCACCCGGATCGCGCAGACCACGGTGCCGGCCGCGCCCGTGCCCGGCCTTCCCGCCCCCTCGGAGGACACGAGCGCGGCGATCGCCTGCTCGCTGGAGAACCCCGACGTCTGCGAAGCCTGCCAGTAGGCCCCGCCGCCCCACCCCTCTCACACGGAGACATCACATGCTGCTCGACCCGGGAATGGACCTGACACTGCGCCCCATGCGCTACCCCGACTTCTACGAGCGGTACCGGGCCGCCATCCGCAACACCTGGACGGTCGAGGAGGTCGACCTGCACAACGACCTCGCCGACCTGGCGAAGATGACGCCCCAGGAGCGCCACCTGATCAACCGGCTGGTCGCCTTCTTCGCCACCGGCGACTCGATCGTCGCCAACAACCTCGTGCTCAACCTCTACCAGCACGTCAACGCCCCCGAGGCGCGCCTGTACCTGAGCAGGCAGCTGTTCGAGGAGGCCGTGCACGTGCAGTTCTACCTCACGCTGCTCGACACCTACCTGCCCGACCTCGACGAGCGGGTCAAGGCGTTCGCGGCGATCGAGCACATCCCGTCGATCCGCGACAAGGCGGAGTTCTGCTTCCGGTGGATCGACTCGATCAACGGACTCCAGCGGCTGGAGACGGCCGCCGAGCGCCGGCAGTTCCTGCTCAACCTCATCTGCTTCGCCGCCTGCATCGAGGGGCTGTTCTTCTACGGCGCGTTCGCGTACGTGTACTGGTTCCGATCCCGGGGGCTGCTGAGCGGCCTGGCCACGGGGACGAACTGGGTGTTCCGCGACGAGTCCATGCACATGGAGTTCGCGTTCAGCGTCGTCGACACCGTCCGGGCCGAGGAGCCCGAGCTGTTCGACGACGAGCTGGGCAAGCAGGTCACCGCGATGCTGGAGGAGGCGGTGGCCGCCGAGCTGGCCTTCGCCCGCGATCTGTGCGGCGACGGCATGCCGGGGATGACCGCGGACCAGATGCGCGAGTACCTTGAATACGTCGCGGACCAGCGGCTGGCCCGCCTGGGCCTGCCCACGAGGTACGGCACCGCCAACCCGTTCGCGTTCATGGAGCTCCAGGACGTGCAGGAGCTGGCGAACTTCTTCGAACGGCGGGTCTCTGCTTATCAGGTGGCGGTTGAGGGCAATGTGAGTTTCGACGAGACCTTTTAAGACATTGGGGGCATGACACGTGCAGTCGCCGGCCGAGTGGCCCATCCTGGCCGTCTCCGTCGTAGGCGCGATCCTTCTGGTGGAGGTCATGCGCCGGCTCCTGAAACGGGCCGGACGCAAGTGGTCGCTCGCCGGGCACCTGGTGGAGCACTGCACCTGGGCGGGGTTCACGGTGGCCGCGGTGGTGGCGTGCAACCTCGTGTTCGGGCCGGGCATGTTCGGCGACAGCCCGCGCGAGCAGCAGCTCGCCGCGACCGTGGAGCGGGGCCTGGGGCTGGTCACGATCGGGTCCGTCACCTGGCTGATCGTCCAGGCCAGCTACGCGTTGACGGACGTGGTGCTCGAACGGCTGGTGCGGGTCGAGGGCGAGCGCAACCGGCGGGCCCGGCGGATCATGACGCAGATCGCGCTGGTCCGCCGGATCGCCGCCGTGACCATCATCGTGATCGCCATCGGCGCGATGCTGTTCTCGTTCCCGCAGGTGCGGGCGCTGGGCGCCGGGCTGCTCGCCTCCGCGGGCATCGCCGGCGCCGTGGTCGGCATCGCCGCCCAGCCCACGATCGGCAACGCGCTGGCCGGCCTCCAGCTCGCCTTCAGCGACGCGCTGCGCCTTGACGACGTCGTCGTGGTGGGCGACGAGTGGGGCCGCATCGAGGAGCTGACGCTGACGTACGTGGTGGTCCGGCTCTGGGACGAGCGGCGGCTGGTGCTGCCCGTCTCGTACTTCACGCAGAACATGTTCGAGAACTGGACCCGGCACGGCAGCCGGGTCGTCGCCGTGGTGTTCCTGCGGGTGGACTGGTCGATCCCGATCCAGAAGCTGCGCGACGAGCTGTACGCGTTCATCCAGAGCAACCCGCTGTGGGATCAGAAGGACTGGACGCTCCAGGTCACCGACGTCCTGCCGAACGGCCTGGTCGAGCTGCGCGCCCTGATGAGCGCCGCCGACTCGCCCTCCGCCTGGGACCTCAAGTGTGACGTCCGCGAGCACCTGGTCACCTTCATCAGGGAGAACTTCCCCGAGGCGTTGCCGCGCTTCCGCGTCGAGACGCCCGAGACCCGCGCCGGCGTGCCGTGGACCGCCGAGCTGGGCGCCGAGCTCGCCCCCGGCGAGCAGCTCTCCGACTCCGGCTCCCCTGCCCCCAAGCCGGGCACCCAGCAGCGCTGACCTCAGCGGCGCGCGGCCAGGAGCACCCCCGCGCCGCCCACGACCAGGCCGGCCACCGCGAGCGGGTGCAGCGACTGCCCGGCGACGAGCCACGCCATGACGGCCGTCACCGCGGGCGTGAGGAAGAACATTGTGCTCACCCGGCTCGCCGGCGCGTCCCGCAGCATGGTGTTGAGCAGGAGGAACGCGCCGATCGAGTTCACCAGCACGAGCCAGGCCACCGCGCCGCCGAACGCGCCCCAGTCGCCCACCCGCGGCGTCTCCAGCAGCAGCGCGCCCAGTCCCATCAGCGGCGCCCCGGCCAGGAACTGCACCGCCGTCCCCGTGCGCACGTCCATGTCGGCGGCGAAGCGCTTCTGGTACACCGTGCCCGCGCTCAGCCCCAGCAGCCCGGCCGCGCACAGCGCCAGCGCGGCGGGGGAGAAGCTCACCCTGTCGGCCACGGCCAGGCCCACCCCGGCGGCGCCGAGCCCGAACCCGGCCCACCGGACGGGGCTCATCCGCTCGCCCAGCGCCCGCCCGGCGAGCAGCGCGACGACCATGGGGCTCAGCCCCTGCACGAGCGCGATCACCGCCGCCGGGACGCCCAGGCCGAGCGCCGAGTAGAACGCGCCGAACTGCACCACCTGGACCAGCAGCCCGGCCACCACCACGTGCGCGAGGCGCCGCCCGCGCGGCCACGGGGCCCGCACCGCCAGCGCGTACCCGCCCAGCAGCAGCCCGGCCAGCGCGAACCGGGCGAACGTCAGCAGCAGCGGCGGCGCGGCGCCCACCCCGATCAGGCCGGCCACGAACGCGCTGCTCCACATCACCACGAACAGGGACGGCATGAGGGCCGGTGCCTTCGCCCGGCTCTCCGCCCTCGTCGTCTTTGTCCTCGTCACCTGGACGGCCACAGGTCCGCTCCCCACATAACCACTCAGCACGGTTACTTCACTGTGCTCGTCCTTCTCATAACCTGTCAAGGCGGTTATGATGAGGGTGTGGCAGGCTTCACCTTCGTCAGCGGCAACCTCGGCCTCGACCTGGCCGGCACGGTCCAGCACCGGCGGGCGGACCGGCGCGAGATGCTGGAGAGCCCCGCCGACCTGGAGATCTGGGCCGTGGAGGCGGGCGTTCTCGACCGGCCCTGCGAGGTCACGCCGGACGGGCTGGCCGCCGCCAGGCAGCTGCGCGAGGCCGTCCACCGCCTGGCCGCCGGCGCCGCTCTCCCCGGCGACCGCCAGCTGGTCAACCGGGTCGCCGCCGGGCCTCCCGTCCGGGTCGCGATCGGCGCCGACGGGCGCATCGAGCGCGGCGGCGACCTCGCGGCCGTCCTGTCGACGGTCGCCCGGCAGGCGGTGGAGCTGCTCGGCGGCCCGCACGCCGCGCGGATCAAGGAGTGCGGCGCCGACGTCTGCACCCGGCTGTACGTGGACACCTCGCGGGGCAACGGCCGCCGCTGGTGCGACATGCGCGAATGCGGCAACCGCGCGAAGGCGGCGCACTTCCGCGCCCGCCGCCACGGCTGACGCGGCCGGTTAATGGGTGGCACCCCCGGCGATCACCTGGCTACCGTGGACGACATCCGGATGATCCACGGGTCACGGTCTGACCGGCGGGAATGGCGCCCCCCGGCCGGACGGCGGCCCCAGCCTCGGGCATGGCCCCACGCCAGCCCGGCCCGAGGCCACACCTCCTTCGCGACCCGGGCGCGGGTCAGCGCTCCACGATCTCGTTCTTGCCGATGACCACGACGCCGCCGCGCGTCAGCGCGAAGCGGGTGCGGTCGTAGTCCAGGTCGAAGCCGATGCGCGCCCCGTCAGGGATGACCACGTTCTTGTCGATGATCGCCCGCCGGACGATGGCGCCCCTGCCCACCTTGACGTTCTCCATGAGGACGGAGTCCTCCACCAGCGAGTGGGAGTGCAGCACGACCTTGGGCGACAGGACCGACCGGATGGCCGTGCCGCCCGAGACGATCACGCCCGGGGACACGAGCGAGTCGATCGCCCGGCCCACCCGGTCGCCGTCGTTGTGCACGAACTTCGCCGGTGGCAGCGGGTCGTGGCCGGTGTGGATCGGCCACTTGTCGTTGTACAGGTTGAAGATCGGGTGCGCCGAGATGAGGTCCATGTGGGCCTCGTAGTAGGCGTCGAGCGTTCCCACGTCGCGCCAGTAGCCCCGATCGCGCTCGGTGGAGCCCGGCACCACGTTGTTGGCGAAGTCGTAGACGTCGGCTCCGCCCGACTTGACCATCATCGGGATGATGTTGCCGCCGAGGTCGTGCTTGCTCGTCGGGTCGAGCGCGTCCTCGCGCAGAGCGTCGATCATGGCCTGGGTCCGGAAGACGTAGTTGCCCATCGAGGCGAACACCTCGTCGGGCGAGTCGGCGAGGCCGACCGCGTCCTTCGGCTTCTCCCGGAACGCCACGATGCGCCGGCCCTGCGGGTCGGTCTCGATGACGCCGAACTGGTCGGCCAGGGAGATCGGCTGCCTGATGGCCGCGACCGTGACGTCCGCGCCGGAGTCCTCGTGCTGCTCGACCATCTGCCGGGGATCCATCCGGTAGATGTGGTCGGCGCCGAACACGATGACGTGGTCGGGCATCTCGTCGTAGATGAGGTTCAGGTTCTGGTACAGCGCGTCGGCCGAGCCGGAGAACCAGCGCGGGCCGAGCCGCTGCTGCGCCGGCACCGGCGTGACGTAGTTGCCGAGCATGGCCGTCAGCCGCCAGGTGCGTGAGACGTGGCGGTCGAGACTGTGGTTCTTGTACTGGGTCAGTACGACGATCTGCAGGTAACCGCCGTTGGCCAGGTTGGACAGGACGAAGTCGATCAGACGGTACATCCCGCCGAACGGGACGGCCGGTTTCGCCCGGTCCGCCGTCAGAGGCATGAGCCTCTTCCCCTCGCCACCTGCCAGCACGACCGCAAGCACCCTCCGGGACCTCATGACCAGGACGCTACCCCCTATGAGCCGATCTATCGACGTGACCTCGTACCGGAGTGTTACTTTTCTCCAGATTTTGGCGATTTCTCCTTGCTGAGCTGCCCGGACGATCGCCGGGGTCGTCCCGTAACAGGGCGGGAAGCGGCGAGTCGCGCACCGGTGTGTCCCGGATGGGCGGGATGCTCGTAAGGTCGTTCCATGCGCGTTGATCTGCTCAGCCGGGAGTATCCGCCAGAGGTGTACGGCGGTGCCGGAGTTCACATGGAGTACCTGGCGAGCCGGTTGCGCCGCCTGGCCGACGTCCGGGTGCGGTGCTTCGGCGCGCGGCGCGACGAGCCGGGGGTCTCCGCCTACCGGGTGCCCGCAGGGCTGGAGTCGGCCAACGCGGCGCTCCAGGTGCTGGGCGTCGACCTGGAGATGGCCGCCGCCTGCGAGGGCGCCGACGTGGTCCACTCCCACACCTGGTACGCCAATTTCGCGGGACATGTCGCCAAGCTCCTGTACGGCGTGCCGCACGTCGTCACGACGCACAGCCTCGAACCGCTGCGCCCGTGGAAGGCCGAGCAGCTCGGCGGCGGCTACACGATCTCCTCGTGGGCCGAGCGCACCGCCCTGGCCGCCGCCGACGCGGTGGTCGCCGTCTCGGACGGCATGCGGCGCGACGTGCTGGCCGCCTACCCGGAGATCCCGCCGGAGCGGGTCAGCGTGATCCACAACGGCATCGACACGGCCGAGTACGCCCCCGACCGGGACGACGCGGTGCTGAAGAAGCACGGCGTCGACCCCGCCAAGCCGTACGTCGTCTTCGTCGGCCGCATCACCCGGCAGAAGGGCCTGGTCCACCTCCTGCACGCGGCGCGGTCCCTCGACCCCGGCGCGCAGCTCGTGCTCTGCGCCGGCGCGCCCGACACGCCGGAGATCGCCGCCGAGGTCACCGGCCTGGTCCGCGACCTCGAACGTGAGCGCAAGGGCGTGGTGTGGATCTCCGAGATGCTGCCCAAGCCCGAGGTGATCCAGCTCCTGACGCACGCCACGGTGTTCGTGTGCCCGTCGGTGTACGAGCCCATGGGCATCGTCAACCTGGAGGCCATGGCCTGCGAGACGGCCGTCGTCGCCACGGCCACGGGCGGCATCCCCGAGGTCGTCGCCGACGCCGAGACCGGGCTGCTCGTGCCGATCGACCAGGGCGCCGACGGGGTGCCGCACGACCCGGAGCGCTTCGCCGCCGACTTCGCCGAGCGGGTCAACTCCCTGCTGGGCGACCCCGAGCGGGCGCGCCGGATGGGCGAGGCCGGGCGGGCGCGGGCGGTCGAGCACTTCTCGTGGGAGCGCATCGCCGAGCGCACCCTGGAGCTGTACGCGTCGGTCGCCGGGACGGCCCCCGGCGCGTGACGTGACGGCGCCCGGGCCCGCCGGGGTCCGGGCGCCGCCGCGGGCGTCAGCCCTGGGAGATGTGGTGGAGGATCACGTCGTGGACGTGGTGCGCCTTGTTCTCGCCGCGGAAGTCCACCTCGTACGTGTGCGTCCCGACGTGGATGGCGATCGCCCCGGACGAGAAGAACCCGCCCGCGAACGACTTGTTGCTCACCACGCTCACCGCGGAGATCTTGCCGTAGGGGATGCTCGTGAGCGCCACCCGCTTGCCCACGAACGACTTGTCCTGCACGATCACGCGGCGGTCGGTGAGGCCGAGGAAGCCGGTGCCTGCCCCGATCGCGTCGTAGACGGCGACGATCCGCTCGCCGGGCAGGAGACCGCTCTCGATCTGCCTGAGCTGTTCTTTCCGATCATAGGGAATGTCAGCCATGCCCGGCCAACGAACGGGGACCGTCTCCTCGTTCCGTCCTCGCGGAGCTCTTCCGGCGCGGGTGTCAGCGCAGCGGCTCCAGGACCACGACCGGGATCGGGCGGTCGGTCTTCGTCTGGTACTCGTCGTAGTCCGGCCAGGTCCGGGTCATGACGGCCCACAGCTCGGGCTTCTCCTCCTCGATGGCGGTGTGCGCCCGGGCCTTGAACTTCTCGCCCATGACCTGCACCTCCACCTCGGGAGTGGCGTCGAGGTTCTTGTACCAGTCGGGGTGGTCGGGGTCGCCGCCCTTGGAGGCCACCACGACGTAGGCGTCTCCGTGCTTCTGGTAGATGAGCGGCGTCGTGTACGGGCGGCCGGTGCGGCGGCCCTTCGTGGTCAGGAGGAGGACGGTCGTGTTGTTCCAGTCGTGGCCTTCCGCGCCGTTGGTCTCCTGATAGCGCTGAACGTGTTCTTTCCCGAAAAGCATGAATCCGGGCTACCCACGCCACGACTGATGTCACCGTCGGCCGCCAGGTCTGTACGAGGACTTGACCGGCGGCCGCTCCGCCTCACAGGTAGGAGCGGGTGGCCGTGACCAGGTCGGGGACGGCGTCGCGGGTGTCGACGTAGAGGGCGGTGTCGGGGGTGCGCTCGCGCACGTCGCGGTCGCGGATGGCGAACACGGCCGGAGCGACGCCCGCGTCGCCGTAGCGGCCGGTGACCGCGGCGGAGATCGCCCGGCGCACGTCGGCGACCACGCCGCGGGTCGTGTGGCCGGGGCCGGAGGCGGCGAGGTAGCCCAGCAGGGCGGCGAAGCGCTGCTCGACCTCGGCGACGGCCTCCTGCCGGGTGGGCACGGGGCTGTCGAGCCAGAACACCTTGCCGGCGAGGAACGCCTCGTAGCTCACGCCGTCATGGTCGAGCGTGCGCGCCGTCTCGGCGAGCAGCGTGCCGAACTCGGCCAGGTCGGCGCTCGGCGGCAGGTCCGTCGTGACGAACAGGGGCACGATCAGCGAGTCGAGCATGTCTGTGATCCCTCCGTGAGGAGCCTCATCGTAGGGGGAGCCACCGACAATCCCCGGCGGCGACGCACCTTCACGTCAAGCCGCGCAGGGTCGGAGCCGCGTCAGAGCCCGGTCAGCGGTCGGTCCACTCGTCCTCCAGGGCGGAATGGACGATGGAGTCGCGCCAGCCGTCAGGCGTGGGCAGGTGGTGGCGGATGCGGCCCTCCTCGACCATGCCGGCCGTCAGCATCGCGAGCTGCGCGGGCAGGTTGTCGGGGGAGCGGGCGCCCCAGACGCGGTGCAGGCCGAGCCGCTTGAAGCCGAACGACAGCAGCAGCCGGATCAGGTCGGTGCCCATGCCCCGGCCCCACTGGTCGGGGCGCAGCCCGAGGCCGATCTCGGCGCTGTGCGGGAGGTCGGTCTCGACGTGCAGCCGGGCGACGCCGATCACCTCGTGGTGGTCGGCGTCCTCGACCGCGAACACGTACAGGCGGCGCGGCTCGGCCTCCGCCGCCTCCAGTGCCTCGTCGACGAGTGCCCTCACCTGCTCGAAGGTGAGGGCCCCGAACGGCATGAAGCGCGTGGCGGAGGGGTCGCCGTAGATGGCGTGCAGTGCCGCCACGTCGGCCTCCGTGACGTCACGCAGGCACAAACGCGCACCGTTGCACTGCACGTGGCGCATGGAGAGAAGTTAACGCGAGTTTTGTGATCTCCACAAGCCCTTGTCAAGTGGCGAGTTGACTCCCGTAAGCTCGCGCGACAAGCTCGGCGATGGCGCCGTGCGCACCGAGCGGCTCGGCGTGGCCGGCCTCGATCTCGGCGGCGGCCCGCTCCACCGTCCCCGGGGCCACCTCGTGGCCGATCAGGCACGGGGCGAGGGCCAGGCGCCCGGCCCCGGCGGCGCGCAGCCGCTGGGCGGCCATGGTCACGCCGGGCTCGCTGTCGAGCGACGCCGCCACGACCGGCAGCGTGAGCCGGGAGGCGAGCAGCACGGCCGTGGCCTGGACGGCCTGCACGGCCCGCGCCCCGCCGGCGGTCCCGAGGATGACCGCGTCGACGGGGCTGGAGACGTTGAGCAGGCGCACCCGGTCGGCCCGGGCCAGGCCGCGCTCGGCCAGCCTGATGTGCAGCGCCTCGGCCAGCAGCGGGTGGGGGCCGAGCGCCTCGGCCACGACCGCGCCGGAGCCTCCGGCGGCCACGGCCTTGCCGATGTCGGCGAGGACGGCCGGGTCGTCCCAGGTCAGCAGCGGCACCACCACGGCGTCGCGGCCGGAGGGCAGGGAGTCTGCCAGGTCGGCGACCGTCGCCAGGCGCACCTCGATCTGCGGGTTGTCCACCCGCACCACCGCGGCGATCTCCGAGGCCACGCCGGAGGCGTCGCCCGGCGCGGCGAGCACGAGCACGGGGGCGTCCGATGGCAGGGACGTGGGCACCGGACGGCGGTGTCGACCGCCGCCGGGCCGGGGGGAACGTTCACGTACAGGCAGGCTCACAGGCGCGCAGTTTATGCCCAAAGGATGCCCGGTGTTTTGGGAATCGGCAGCGATTAAGTCACAACGTCCCGGTTCGTTCCCGTGCCCGGCGCGGCCGCCTTTCCCGGCCGGGACGGGACGAGGGGAGCGGGCTCAGCGGGCCGGCACGACGACCGACTGCGGGTTGCCCGGGGCGTACACGGTGATGCCCTGCGGCAGGGACTTGAGCTTCTCGATCTCGGCGCACGCCGGACAGGCGTCGTAGCCCTGCTGGCGGGCCCGGTTGGCTGCGGCCTCGGCCTTGGCCTGCTCCACCTTGGCCTGGGCCTCGGAGACGGCGGCGTCGGCCGCCAGCGACCGGTCGACGGCCTGCTGCACCTCCGGCGGGAGCGTCACCCTGGCCAGCGTGAACCGCAGCCCGGTCAGGAAGTCGCCGCCCAGCGTGCCGGGCAGCTCGCGGGCCAGCGAGGCGTTGACCGCGTTCTGCACCTGGACCAGGGAGGTGTTGCTGCTCCGCGGCTTGAGCCCGGTGCTCTCCAGCAGCGAGCACGACGGCACCAGCTCGCCGCACCGCATGGCGCCGACCTCGGAGCGCAGCGCGTTGTCGATGACGGGCCGCACCGCCTGGCCGAAGAAGGCGCTCCAGCCCTCGTCGCCGTCCCAGGGGTAGAGCGACGCGCCGTCCTGCGCGCGGAAGGTGCGGGTGCCGTACCTGTCGTCGAACGTCTTGAGCGTCCGATGGTCGAGGTTGAGCGTGAAGTACAGGGTGCCCTCGATGCCGAGGTTCACGCCGTCGCTGCTGGGCACCTTCACGACGTCCACGCCGAGGGTGGTGGCCCGCTTGGGATCGGCGGTGATCGTGTAGAAGCGCTGCTGGGCGGGGTAGCTGTGGACGGAGGACCACCAGCCGGTCCAGGTCAGGCCGGAGGCGGGGTCGATGACCTGGCGCACCTTGTTGTCGTCGAACGGGCCGCCGTCGCGGACCACGGCGACCTCGCCGCCGTCGGTGCGATCCAGCCCGGTGACGAGCCCGGCGAGTGCGGGGATCGCGATGATCGTGGCGATGACGAGCAGGACGGTTCTCACCGGGGACCTCCCGCGCGGGCGGCGGTGGCAGCCGCCGCCCGCGGTTTCGCGGCGGTTGGGGGAGTACGGGCCTGTCAGGGACAGGGGACGTCAGGTGCGCTGGGCAAGGCCCTCGGGGCGGTGCAGGTCGAGGTTGCGGGTCTCCGGCGCGATGGCCAGGCCCACGGCCGTGATGGCCAGCGCGACGAGCACGTACACCGACACGGCGAGCGTCGTGCCGTACGCGTCGAGCAGCTTGAGCGCGACGATCGGCGCGATCGCGCCGCCCACGATCCCGGCCACCTGGTAGCCCATGGAGGCCCCGCTGTAGCGCAGCCGGGTGCTGAACAACTCGGCGATGAACGCCGCCTGCGGCCCGTACATGGCGGCGTGGGTGATCAGCGCGACGACCGCGGCGAGCGCGATGAGCGGGAACGAGCGCGTGTCGAGCAGCGGGAAGAAGACGAAGACCCAGATCGCCGCGCCGATGACCCCCGCCAGGTAGACGGGGCGCCGGCCGAGGCGGTCGGACAGGGCGCCGAAGAACGGGATCATTCCCAGTTGCAGGGCGGAGGCGATGAGGACGGCGTTCAGCCCGACGGAGCGCGGGAGGCCGAGCCGGCCGGTCACGTAGACGAGGATGTAGACGGTGAAGGTGTAGAAGGCCACGTCCACGCCGATGCGGGCGGTGAAGGCCGACAGCAGCGCCCGCGGGTGCGTGCGCAGCACCTCGACCAGCGGCATCCGAGCCGTCTGACCCTGCTGCTCCAGCTCGGCGAACAGCGGCGACTCCGTCACCTTCAGCCGCACCCAGAGCCCGACGGCCACGAGCACACCCGACAGCAGGAACGGGATGCGCCAGCCCCACGACAGGAACGCCGCGTCCGACATCGTGGCCGACAGCAGCGTCAGCAGCGCCGTGGCCAGCACGAACCCGGCGGGCACGCCCACCTGGGGCCAGCTCGCGTTGAAGCCGCGGCGGCGGTCGTCGGCGTGCTCCAGCGACATGATGACCGCGCCGCCCCACTCGCCGCCCAGCCCGAACCCCTGGACGAACCGGAGCACGGCGAGGAGGACCGGGGCGGCGACGCCCACGGCGTGGTACCCGGGGAGCACGCCGATGAGGAACGTCGAGACGCCCATCAGGAGCAGGGTGACGACGAGGACCGTCTTGCGCCCGGCCCGGTCGCCGAAGTGGCCGAACACGATGCCGCCGAGCGGCCTGGCGATGAACGCCACGGCGTTGGTGGTCAGGGCGAGCAGGGTGGCGTTGAGGGGATCGAAGGTCGGGAAGAACAGCTTGCCGAAGACCAGCGTCGCCGCGGTCGTGTAGAGGAAGAAGTCGTACCACTCCAGTGACGTGCCGACCAGGCTGGCGACGATCACCCGCCGGGCCTGTGAGGTGGAGCCTGCCATCGCGTCGCTCCCCACGGATTTGAAGGGCTTTTTATCAACGTAAGGATCGTTGAACAATTCGACAAGGGGTTTGTTCCATGATTAATTGGCACCGTGGACGACGGGGTTGCTGATCTCGAACGGGACCGTTCGCGCCTGGGGCGCAGCAGCACGGCCGAGCGCGTGGCCGACATCCTGCGCGACCGCATCAGCGAGGGCTTCTTCGAGCCCGGCCAGCGCCTGTCGGAGGAGTCGATCTCCGAGGCGCTCGGCGTCTCGCGCAACACGCTGCGGGAGGCGTTCCGGCTGCTCAGCCACGAGCGGCTGCTGTACCACCGGCTCAACCGGGGGGTGTTCGTGCGGATCCTGTCGGCAGAGGACGTCGCGGACCTCTACCGCGTGCGCCGCGTCATCGAGGGCGCGGCGGTCCGGCGCGCCCCCACCCCGAAGGCGCTGCGGCTGATCAGGGAGGCCGTCGCCGACGCCGAGCGGGCCGCCGCGAGCGATGACTGGCGCGCCGTCGGCACCGCCAACATCCGCTTCCACCAGGCGCTCGTCACGCTCAACCAGAGTCCCAGGCTCGACGAGGCCATGTGCCAGCTCCTGGCCGAGCTGCGGCTCGTCTTCCACGTCATGAAGAACCCGCGCACCTTCCACGAGCCGTTCGTCGAGCGCAACCGCCGGCTGCTGGAGCTGCTGGAGGCCGGCCGGCCGGACGAGGCGGCGTCCTTCCTCGACGCCTATCTCGACCACGCCGAGCGGCTCCTCGTCGACGCCTACGAACCGGCCTACGAGCCCAACTCGTCCACGCCCACGGGCCCGGTCCACGGGCGCAACCGTTAGCGTGCCGTGATGGACAGGATCTTCACACCCGGCGAGGCACGCGAACTGCTCCCCGCGATCATCGAGGAGGCCGGCGCGCTCGTCGCCGCCCGCGCCGACATGACCGAGATCGCCCACGACCGGCGCACCTCCGGGTCGTCGGCCCTCGGCGGGATCCCCGAGCTCAAGGCGCTGGAGGCGCGCATCGAGGACATCCTGAGCGGCTGGGCCGGCCGGGGCCTGGAGATCAAGGGCATCGCGCCGGTCCTGCTCGACTTCCCGGCCGTGCTCGACGGCGTGTCGGTACGGCTGTGCTGGATCGAGGGGGAGACGGCGCTCGGCTGGTACCACCGCACCGACCTCGGCTTCGCCGGGCGGCGGCCGCTGGCGTAGCGGCGTCCGCGGTCGTGGCCGAGCTGTGACCAACCGCAGTCCCCGTGCCGGTATCTAACCCGGTGAACGGAAGGAACACCGACATGGGGCACATTTCAGCATCCGCCGCATTACTGGCCGCGGCGGTCATCGGAGGGGCGGCACTGGCGCCGCCCCCCGCCCACGCCACCACCCCCGCGACGACCGCCACCACCGCCTCTCCGGCGGCGCGGGCGGCGTGGATCCCCTCCTGCGAGAGCCCGAAGAGCGGCGACACCCGCGCCTGCGGCCACTGGCGGCTGCTCATGGGCGACGGCCGCACGCTCACCGTCCGCGACGCCGCCACCCACCGGACCAGCGCCAAGGGCCGGACGCTCTCCGACGAGGGCCGGTTCGCGGTCAGCGGGGACGGCCGCGTCATCGCCTACGAGCGCGCCCGCGACCACCGCCTCGTCGTACGGCGGTCGAGCGGCGGCCCCGTCACGGAGCTGCCCCGGTCGCTCGTCCCCCGGGGGAGCGGCACCGACGACGTGTGGCTCGCCCTCTCACCGGCCGGCGACCGGCTCCTGGTGAGCCACTCCGACGACCCGGTCCGCCTGCCCGGCAAGATCGTCACGGTCGCCACCGGGAAGGTCACCGAGCTGCCCGCCTCCGACGAGCTCCTCGGATTCAGCGGCGACGGCGACGAGGTGCTGGCCCGCCGCGACGCCGGCGACAACACCACCACACTCGTCGCCCACCGGCTCGACGGCACCGTCGTCAAGCGGACGCCGCCGCAGGTGGTGGCCAACGCCAGTGTCCTCGCCCTGGCCGCCGACGGCAGGACCGTCGCGGTGCTGATCGACGGCGACACGGACCGGAAGCGGCCGCCGCGGCTGCGGATCTACGACCTGGAGAGCGGCGAGCTGCACGAGACGGTGAAGCTGGCGCTCAAGCCGTCCGCCTCGCCGTACCTGGCCCGCTGGACGGCCGACGGACGCCTCGTCCTGACGGTGGCGGCCAACGACGAGGGCAGGCCGGCGGTGGTACGGGTGCTCACCGCCGACCCCGAGACGGGCGCGGTCCGGCAGAACGACACGTACTCCATCGGCAGGAGCCGGTACGCCTTCTACGCGGCGGGAGAGTGACGGACATGAGCAACAGGAACGCCACGGGGCGCACGAAGCCCGAGAGCGGCAGGGGAACGCGCGCCACGGCGGGGGCCGCGGCGCTCGTCCTGGGACTGGCCGCCGTCCTGGCCGCGCCCGCGCAGGCCGCGCCCGCTAGCGCGCAGGCCGGGCCTGCGGCCGCTTGGGGGTCGCTGCAGGAGCCCCCGCACGCCCACCTGGCCCACGGGGAGGACAGCGTCCGGTACGTCTCGATCAAGGGCTGCCGGAAGAAGGACGACGTCCCGCGGCCGTGCGGCGGGTGGCGCGTCGTGATGCACAGCGGCGCGCGCGGCACGCTGCCCGACGCCCAGACGACCGCGCGTGACGCCAAGGGCAAGCCGGTGGAGGGCGTCGCCGCGCCGGTCGCCGTCAGCGGCGACGGCCGGCGGATCGCGTACTTCACCAAGAGCGGCCGCCTCGCCGTCCGAACCCTCGGGGGCGGGGTCAGGCTGCCGGCGGAGAACGCGCTGCCGAAGGCCGGCCCGGCGGAGACGGCCCTCCAGCTCTCGGACGACGGCTCCAGGCTCGCCGTGTCCTTCACCACCGAGAAGCCACGGGACACCCTGATCTTCGACACCGAGACCGGTGATCGGATCGGCACGATCCCGGCGGCGTACGAGCTGAAGGGCTTCAGCGCCGACGGTGGCGAGGTGCTCGCCGGGACGGAGGACGATGAGGGGACGCAGGTCCTGGTCGCCTACAGCGACGCGGGGCAGGAACTGGCCCGCGTCACGCCGCCGCAGCTCGTCGCGTCGAACGGCCCGCAGGCGCTGTCCGGCGACGGGCGCACGGTGGCGGCCGTCGTGCGCGGCTCCAAGCAGCAGCTGGCGCTGTACGACATGGTGAACGACCAGGTGACGGCGCGGCTGAAGGTGAAGCTGCCCGCCGGGGATGCCGAGATGGTCGACTGGACGGGGCCGTCGCAGGTCACGGTGCACCTGATGAGGTACCACGACACCAAGCCGACGTCGGTGACGATCGCGCAGATCGACTCCGGCACCGGCAAGGTGACGATCAGGGACACGTACACGCTGCTGAAGGACACGTTCGTCTTCGCCGCCTGCGGCGGGTGACGAAGAGGGCGGCGCGGTGGGGGAGGGGGGCATACGCTGCGGGCGTGAAGGTTCACTCCACCAAGGCGATGGCGGCGCGGGCGGTCGACCTGTGCGCGGTCCTGCTGTACGCGGGACCGCCCGGTGGACCGCCCGCGGGGATGCCCGCCGGGCCGGGCGCCGGGCCGTCCGCCGGGCCGTCCGTCGAGTCGGTGGCGGCGGTCCTGCGGGCCCACGGCGAGACGGTCGTCCCCGTCCACGGCGCCGGTCCCCTCCACGGCGCCGGTCCCCTCCACGGCGCCGGTCCCGTTCACGGCGCCGGTCCCGGGCCGGCCGGCGGAGACCTGCCGGTGGGCCGGGACGTGCCTGCCCAGCCGGTGAGTCCAGGGGTGGCGATGAGCCCGTACCTGGACGAGGACGACGTCGCCGCGATGCGGGAGGCGGCCGAGCGGCTGGTGGAGGTGCTCGCCGCGCCCGGCCCGGACGAGGCCGCCGGCCTGCTCAACCGGCTGCTGGCCGGCACCGCCCGGCCGCCCCGGCTCACCAGCCACGGCGGCACGAGCCCCTGGCATGTCCACGTGGACAGCCGCGACGACGCGCCGTGGGCGGAGTGGTTCCTGGCGTCGTCGGCGATGGCTCTGGCGGTCCTGCTGGCCGAGCACCAGAGGGTGCCCGGCGGGCTGTGCGCCTCACCCGGCTGCCGCCGGCCGTACCTGGACCTGGGGGGCGGCAGCCCGCGCCGCTACTGCAGCGCCCGCTGCGCCCCCCGCGAACGCGTCGCCGCCCACCGCTCCCGCGCCTGACCGCCCCGGTTCTCCGCTCCGGTCGGGGGACCGGAGGGGCGGGACGTGCGTGACAGCAGCGCGTACCCGCCCACGGCCGCCAGCTGGAGCGCCGCCCCCACCAGCAGGGCCGTGCCCACGTCGTGCCCCACCAGTGGGCCCGCCACCGCGGACCCCGCCGCGAAAGATGTGATCTTGAGGCTGGCGCCCGTGGTGAAGATCTGGCTCCGCCGCTCCGCCGGCGCCTCGCGGTGCCGTACCGACAGCAAGGCCGTGAGCTGCGGCCCCTCCGCCACGCCCGCGAGCGCCGCGGCGAGCACCGCCACCCCGAACGCCCCCGTGAACGGTCCGGGCCGTGCCGCCGCCAGGTGCGGCGCGACGGCGGCGAGCGCGAGCGCCGCGCCGAGGAGCAGCGTCGCGCAGACCAGGATCGTGTCGGGGGAGGGCGACGTGCTCCGCCGCCGGGCCAGCAGGGCGTTGGTGGCCAGCGCGCCCCCGGCGGTCACGGCCAGCAGCAGCGCCCCGTACGCCGCCCCGCCCGCCAGCACGCCACCGAGCAGTGGCGCCCCGACCACGAACATCGGCACGCCGGCGTAGGAGACCATCGAGGTCACGGTCGCCCGGCGGAGGGGCGCGTTCCGGCCGATCGCCGTGAAACCGGCGGCCAGTTCCCGCCGGATGCCCTCGGTCCGGACCCCGCGCTCCGGACGGCCGGGCAGCCGGTACGCGATCGGGGCCGCCGCCACCATGAGCGCCAGCGACACCACCACCGCGCTCCGCCCGTCCCACGCGGCCGCGACCCCCGCCACCGCCGCCGGGCCGGTCAGCCCCGCGGCGTTGTAGCTGATCGCGTCGAGCGCGCTGGCCCGCTCCAGGCGTCCCGCCGGGACCAGGAGGGGCAGCTGGGCGGTCCAGCCGCCGGTCAGGGCGGGCCCGAGCACGCCCGCGAGCACGGCCACCCCGATCAGCGCGGCGTCGGGCACGTGGCCCAGGCCGAGCAGCACGACCAGCAGGCCCCCGGTGTAGCCGAGCAGGCAGCCGGCGAGCATCCTGCCCGGGCGTAAGGCGCGGTCGAGCAGCACCCCGAGCAGGGGTCCGCCGATCGCGGCCGACGCGGTGAGCCCGGCCAGCAGCCACGACGCGACCACCGGCGATCCGGTCAGGGCGAGTCCGGCCACGAGCAGGGCGGGACCGGACATCTCGTCTCCGGTCCGGGCCGTGATCGCGCCGAACATGTAACGGGCTATCATCAAAGAGACGTTACAGCGTGGCCTGCGGTGCCGGGAAGGGGGCGGTCAGCCGTCCGTGTCGTGGACCCACCGTTCGGTGAAGAGGCGGGGGCGGCCGGGTGTGGCGGGCCCATGCCGGCCGACGACGGCAGCCGTCCCTTCCGGTGGATGTCCGGTGGATGTCCCGCAGGAGGGGTGAGTCGAATGGATGTTTGAAGATGGGCATACACTCGGCGGCATGAGGGGTGTTTTCCAGGCGTCCCTGCTGGGGCTGGACGAGGACGTCGCCGTCGGCCCGCTCGGCTCCACGGTGCGCCGGACGCGGCTCGACCACGGCGCGTGGATCGACGTGCGGCCGGGCTGGCTGTCGGGCGCGGACACGCTGTTCGAGCGGCTGGCGGAGCGCGTGCCGTGGCGGGGCGAGCGGCGGCGGATGTACGACAAGGTGGTCGACGTCCCGCGGTTGCTGAAGTTCTACGACGAGGGCGAGCGGCTGCCCGACCCGGTGCTCGACGACGCCCTGCGCGAGCTCGACGCCCACTACGAGGAGGAGCTCGGCGAGCCGTTCCGCACGGCGGGACTCTGCTACTACCGTGACGGCCGCGACAGCGTGGCCTGGCACGGCGACACCATCGGCAGAGGCAGCACCGAGGACACCATGGTCGCCATCATCTCGGTCGGCACCCCGCGGCCCCTGCTGCTGCGCCCGCGCGGCGGCGGGCACTCCATCCGCCACGACCTGGGCCACGGCGACCTCATCGTGATGGGGGGAAGCTGCCAGCGCACCTGGGAGCACGCCGTGCCGAAGACCACAAGGCCCACGGGACCGCGCATCAGCATCCAGTTCAGGCCGCGCGGGGTCCGCTGACCGGGCGTCTCCGGCGCTCGTGGGCTCAGATTTCGGTGGTGTGCGGGACCTGCCGGCTCAGCCGGTACGCGCGGGGCGGCAGGCCGTACTCCTGCCGGAACGCCCGGCTGAAGTGGAACGGGCTGACGAAGCCGGAGGCCGCTGCGACCTGGCCGACGTCCATGTCGGTGGCCTCCAGCAGCCGGGCCGCGTGCCGTACCCGGGCCTGCCGGACGGCCCGCATCGGCGGCGTGCCCGTCTCGGCCGTGAAGAGGTGGGCGAAGCGCGACGGCGACAGCGCGACGGCGCGCGCCAGCGAGGCGACCGAGTGAGGGGCGCCCGGCTCGGCGGCGATCAGCGCGAGCGCGCGGCCCACCCTCGGGTCGCCGCCCTTCCCGTCGCCGCTCTCCTCGCCGGGGTGGCGGGCGGAGGCGGTGGCCAGGACCAGCACCTCCTCGACCGCGCCGAGCACCAGCTCCCGCGCCGCCGCCGACCCCGCCACAGCCGCCCCCGCAACAGTCGCCCCGGCCGCCGCGACCCCGGCGTCCGTGCCTGAGGGCGCCGCCGCCGTGGAAGCGGCCACCGAGACGGCACCGGCCGGGGGAAGCCAGCGGGAGTCGCGCAGCGCCCGCCGGAACGCCTGGTCGAGCCGCTCGTGCAGCGCCCCCGGCACCCCTGCCACCAGATGGCACCCCGCCGCCCGCGCGTACGGCCCCAGCCATCCCGGCCACGACGGGCGCGGCTGGAAGTGCGCCCACCAGAACCGCCATCGCTCCGCCCCCGGCGCCACCCGGTAGTGCTGCGCCGCGCCCGCCGCCAGCACCACCAGGTCGCCCGGTCCGGCCGTGAACGACGCGCCGGCCTGCCCCCCCAGCCCCGCCCCCGCCTGCGTCCACATCACCAGCCAGCTCGGCGACCCGGCCGGCCGGCGGGTCGCGTACCCGGGCGCCCGGTCGAAGTGGCCGACGATGACCATCTCCGCGGCAGGAACGGACATGTCGTCAGCGGTCACGGGCATACCTTTCGACGGGTCGGGTTCCTAGCGTGAGAAGCATGACGCTCACCGCCTTCCACGGCCAGCTCGCCGCCTTCCACGACCGGGGGTACGCCGTCGTGCCCGGGCTCCTCGCCCCGGCCGAGGCCGCCGAGCTGCGCGACACGTTCATGGAGCTGCACGCCGGCGGCCCCATACCGGGACATTTCCAGCCCCAGCCGCAGGAGCCCGGCCGGCCGTACGACATCCTGCGCGACTACCCGCGGATCATGCACCCCCACCAGGTGAACGGTGTGGCCCTGCGCCGGCTCCTCGACCCGCGGATCGCGGCGATCCTGCGCGAGCTGCTGGGGGAGGAGCCGATAGCAGCCCAGAGCATGTTCTACTTCAAGCCGCCGGGCGCGCGCGGGCAGGCGCTGCACCAGGACAACTTCTACCTCCAGGTGGAGCCCGGCACCTGCGTGGCCGCCTGGATCGCCCTGGACCGCATCGACCGGGCGAACGGCGGCCTGGAGGTGGTGCCCGGCACGCACAAGATGGACCTGTTCTGCCCCGAGGAGGCCGACCTGGACGTGTCCTTCACCCGGGAGTACGTCCCGCCGCCGCCCGGCCTCGAACCCGTGCCGGTCGACATGGAGGCCGGTGACGTGCTCTTCTTCAACGGCAGCCTGGTCCACGGGTCCGGGCCGAACACCACGGCCGACCGGTTCAGGCGCAGCTTCATCTGCCACTACGCCGGCCGCTCCGCCGAGCGGATCTCCGTCCACTACCCGACGCTGACCATGTCCGGCGAGCCCGTCACGCTGGAGCCTGCGGTCGGCGGCGGCCCCTGCGGCACGGACGTCACCGGCCCCCACTGACCGGCCCCCACTGACCGGCCCCCACTGACCGGCCCCCACTGACCGGCTCTCACTGGCCGGCGGGGTCGCTGTTGAAAGGTCCGCGCGTCCGTCAGCCGCCGGAGATGTCCGACTCGGCGTCGTCGGGCACGACGCAGTCCCACGGGTCGTCCAGCCAGCCGTCCGGCAGCTGCACCTTGGTCCGCTCGCCCGACTTGCCGCGCGGGGTGTCGGTGTTGGGCGGCCACGGCTGGTCCTGCTCCAGCCTGGCCAGCCCGTCCCTGAGCTGGTCGAGCGATTCGGCCGTGGCCAGCTGCCGCCGCAGCTCGGCGCCGACCGTGAAGCCCTTGAGGTACCAGCCGACGTGCTTGCGGAAGTCGGCCACGGCGTAGCGCTCGAGGTCGAAGCACTCCACCAGACCCTCGGCGTGGCGGGCCATCATGGCCGCCACCTCGCCGAGATTCGGCCGCACTCGCTCCGGAACGCCGTCGAAGGCGTTCGCCAGGTCCCGGAACAGCCATGGCCGTCCCAGACAGCCGCGCCCCACGACCACGCCGTCACATCCTGTCTCGGCCACCATGAGCAGCGCGTCGTCGGCGCACCAGATGTCGCCGTTGCCGAGCACCGGGATCTCGGGGACGGCCTCCTTCAGCCGGGCGATCGCCTCCCAGTCGGCCACGCCGCCGTAGTGCTGCCTGGCCGTGCGCGCGTGCAGCGCGATCGCCGCGACCCCCTCCTCGACCGCGATGCGGCCGGCGTCGAGGTACGTCAGGTGGTCGTCGTCGATGCCCTTGCGCATCTTCATCGTCACGGGCAGGTGCCCCGCGTTCGCGACGGCCGCGCGCAGGATGCGCCGCAGCAGGTTGCGCTTGTACGGCAGGGCCGACCCGCCGCCGCGCCGGGTGACCTTGGGCACCGGGCAGCCGAAGTTCAGGTCGACGTGGTCGGCCAGGTCCTCCTCGGCGATCATCTTGACCGCCCGGCCCACCGTGTCGGGGTCGACGCCGTACAACTGGATGCTGCGCGGAGACTCCGACTCCGCGAACCTGATCATCCGAAGGGTCTTGGGGTTGCGCTCGACGAGCGCCCGCGTGGTGATCATCTCGCACACGAACAGCCCGGCGCCCTGCTCGCGGCAGAGTACCCGGAACGGCGCGTTCGTGATGCCCGCCATCGGCGCCAGCACGACGGGTGGCCACACTCCTATCGCCCCAATCTTCACCTGGACATTTGTAGCGCAGGTCGGACCATGACCGGTATTCGCCGATAGGCTGGGAACCGGCATCTTCGCAGGGGAGGGGACGAATGCTCCTTCGCGTCCGCATCGCGCTGCCCGACCGCCCGGGGGCGCTCGCCGAGGTCACGCGGGTGCTCGGCGCGGCCGGGGCCGACATCACCCAGGTCACCGTCCTCGACAGGGGCGCGGGCCAGGCCGTCGACGACATCACCGTGTTCTGCCCCGAGGACACGCCCAAGGACGCCCTGCGCAAGAGCCTGGAGGGCATCGACGGCGTGACGGTCGAGGGCCTGTGGACCACCCGCGAGGCGCCCGGCACCTACCCCGAGCTGGAGATCCTCAAGTACATCACCACGGCCGGCGACCGGGCCCTGACCACCCTCGTCGACTCGCTGCCCGTGCTGTTCAGCGCCGACTGGGCGGCCACGGCCGCCGAGCACGGCGTCCTGTACGCGAGCTGGCGGGCGCCGCAGAAGGTGCCGTTGCCGGAGGTCGTGCCGCCCCGGCCGGCGGCCGCCACGCTGGAGGGCGGCCTGCACGTCATCCACGCCCCGCTGCCGCCGCTCGCGCTCACCCTCCTGCTCGCCCGCTCCGACGGGCCGGCGTTCCACCGCATCGAGGTCCACCGGCTCACCCGCATCCTGGAGATCTTCCTCAGCCTCCCGGCCACGGAGCGCAGCGTGGTCCGGCAGCTCCGCAAGTAGCCGCCCCGCCGCTCGCCGGAGCGCGTGGAGTGAGCATTCACTCGAAAAACCCGCTAGAGTAGTCGGGCAACGCGGAAGTGGCTCAGTGGTAGAGCATCACCTTGCCAAGGTGAGGGTCGCGGGTTCGAATCCCGTCTTCCGCTCGGAGTTCGCCTCGGTGGAGTGGCCGAGAGGCGAGGCAGCGGCCTGCAAAGCCGTCCACACGGGTTCAAATCCCGTCTCCACCTCCAAGGACGATTAGCTCAGCGGGAGAGCGCTTCCCTGACACGGAAGAGGTCACTGGTTCAATCCCAGTATCGTCCACCACGCTCCAAAGCATGACGAAGCCCCAGCTCACGGCCTCCGCCGAGAGCCTGGGGCTTCTTGTTGTCCCGGGTTGATCATTGGTGTCCTCAGCACCGGTGCTGAAGGAGCAGTCGTCGAATCCTGTATACCGATCAGTTTGATCGGACTTCCCAGGACGGCCGGTGGAGCTGGTCGTTGTACACGATGATGTCGGCGTGATCGGTCGGGCGGGCCGTCGCGAAGTAGAGCTGTTGGGATGGGATGTAGCGGTTGCGCCAAGACCGTTCGATGTCGGTGGTGTCGGCGGCGGATCCGGCCAGCGCGTTGCCTCGGATCCGGGCGCGATCCACCGTCCGCTCGAACGGGACGGACACGAAGATGCGCAGGTCCCATCGGTCGATCAGCTCCGGGCGCAGGAGGAAGACGCCGTCGAAGAGCAGCACGGCGTCTGCGGGAGCGGTCATGACGGGCGGGGACAGTGGGGTGTCGGTGTCTCTGTCGTAGACCGCCTGTTGAAACCTTCGGTCTCCGCCTGGGCCGAGCGGGTCGAGCAGGACGCGGCACAGCGCGTCGTGGTCGTGGGCGTCGAAGTAGCAGCCTTCGGCCGAGTACTGGCCGCGTCGGTAGCGGTGTGCCCGGGGGAACAGGAAGTCATCGATCGTCGCGCGGATGATGTCGTGGCCCTGCGTACGGAGAACGGCGGCGAGTTCGTCGGCCAGCGTGGTCTTGCCGGCGGCCGGCGGCCCGTCGATGGCGACCCGCAGCGGGTGTGTGGTCGTGACGGACTCCGTCGCCTCGGCCAGCCGACCCATGAGGTCGCCGCGGCTGCCTTGGTCCATTGCTGCTGCACCTTGCCCTGGCTCGGTTTCGTGCCCGACGATGTGACGGCGGCGCCACACGCGGCGGTGGCACGGGTGGCCGGACGGCTCGGGGTGGCCCCGACGCGTGACGGCCGGTTCAGGCGGGGGTGAGTGCTCGGGTGGAGGCGTCGAGGATGTCGCCCAGAGCCGCGCGGGCTCGGGTGAGGTCGGCTATGCGGGAGTCCAGCTCGGCGTACTGGGTTCTGAGGTGGTCGAGTACGCAGGCCTGGAGCTCGGTGCCGTCACCGACGAAGCAGGGCATGAGCTCGCGGATGACCTTGGTAGGGAGGCCGGCGGCGAGCAGGGTGCGGATGCGGGCGACGATGGCGGGGGCCTCGGGATCGTAATGGCGGTGGCCGCCTTCGCTGCGGTGGGAGGTGAGCAGCCCCTGGGCCTCGTAGTAGCGGAGGAGACGTACGGCCACGTCCGTTTCGCGGGACAGCTCCCCGATCTTCATGTGACCCACCTCATACGGCAACGGCTTGAATCTCTCATCGATGTCACATCCTAACGTCGGTCACATGACGACGACTTCCCCTGCACCAGCGCCCGTTTCGCTCTACGGATTCCTGACCCCCAAGCCCGGACACGCCGACGAGTTCAGAAAGCTCCTGATGGACCTCGTCGAGCCGTCCCGGGGGCACGAGGGCAGCCTTCAGTACCACCTCCACGAGCAGGAGGACGGCCGCTTCTTCCTCTATGAGGTCTGGCGGTCACAGGAGGACCTCGACCGGCACAACGCGACCCCGCTGCTGCGCGCCTTCATGGATGAACTGCCCGAGCACATCGAAGGAGCGCCCGAGGCCTACTTCGGCGCGATGAGGAGTCCCTATCCGGCCATCGTGACCTGACCGGAGGAAGGCCTCGGCTTCACCTCGATGGATATCGAAATCCATATCGGTCGATCGTCCATATCGCTATTGGACATCACAGTGCGGCCTCTGGTCTGCTCTTCCCCGCACGAAGAACGGCGCGAAGACAGAACGAGAACGGGGAGAGTTCGCATGCGGCAGATCCACCACACCACCAGCAGACTCCGGACGAAGCTGGGGGCGTCCGTACTGGCGATCTCCACGGCGTTCGCCGGAGCCGCCTGGAGCGCGGGGCCGGCGACGGCCGATGCCCGGGTGGCGTTCACTCAGGCCACCACGCAGACCAGCGTTACGGGGGCGCGGGCCGACTTCCGTAAGGAACTGCGCGCACTGGAGGCCTCCTACCAGGGGCGCATCGGTGCGTTCGCGCTCGACACGGGCACCGGCAAGACCATCGCCTACCGGGCGCACGAGCGATTCCCCAGCCGGTCCACCTTCAAGGCGTTCGTGTGCGGCGCGATCCTGACCAAGGCGCGCACGACAGATCCGGGCCTGCTGGAGCGGACCCTCCACTGGACGCAGGACGACGTGGTCGTCGACTCCCCGATCACCGGTCTGAAGGAGAACGTCGAGAACGGCATGACCGTGGAGCGGCTGTGCCACGCGGCCATCACCGTCAGCGACAACACCGCGGGGAACCTGCTGCTCAAGCAGATCGGCGGCCCCTCCGGGCTGACGCGGTACTACCGGTCCCTGGGCGACCCGATCGGGCGGCTGGACCGCTGGGAGCCGGAGCTCAACGACTGGAAGCCGGGCGAGAAGCGGGACACCATCCTGCCCGCCCTGATGGCACGCAACCTCCAGAAGATCACCCTGGGCGGCGCCCTGACCGCCCAGGACAAGGAGCGGCTGAACGGCTGGCTGCGCGCCAGCGTCACCGGAACCAAGCGCATCCGCGCCGGGGTGCCCACGGACTGGACCGTCGGCGACAAGACCGGTGGCGGCGCCGGAGCGTACGCGCCCGGCAGCGACATCGCCGTCGTCTGGCCGACCTCCGGCGCGCCGCTGATCATCGCCGTCTACACCAACCGCACCGACCCGGACGCCGTGATGGACAACAGCGTCATCGCCAGGACCGCGACCGTGCTGGCGCGCGCGCTGGGCAGGATGCCGTAACCGGAGACAGGCCGTCCGGGGCCGGGAGTCAGCGGGCCTGAGCGTCGTCGTCGAAGCTGGCGTAGTAGGAGGCGGCCATGTCGTCGCCACCGTGACCCTGGGCGCCGGCGCGGCGGAAGCGTTCGGCGCCCGCCGCGGCCACGTCCAGCCGGACCCCGGCCCCCTCGCCCGCCTGCACGATCAGGCGGGCGTCCTTCTCCGCGGTGGCGACCGCGAAGCTGGGCGAGCTCAGGTCGCCACCCAGGATGAGCGCGGCCTTGGCCCGCAGATAGCCCATGTCCAGCGGGCCGCCCTCGACCGCGTCCAGCAGGCCCTGCGGGTCCACGCCGAGGCCCTTGGCCAGGGCGAGCGCCTCTGCCGTGCCGTGCGTGACGGTGAGCACCCAGCTGTTGATCACCAGCTTGAGGCGGGTCGCGCTCGCCTCCGCGCCGTCCTCGCCGGTCCAGACCGTACGGCTGCCGACGGCGTCGAAGACGGGCGCCACCGCGTCACGCGACCCGGCGGGACCCGCCGCCAGCACCACGAGTTGTCCCGCCTCGGCGGGCTGCCTGGTGCCGAGCACCGGGGCGTCGAAGAAGACCAGCCCGTGCTCGCGGGCGAAGGCGGACAGCTCGCCGAGCGCCTCGATCCCCGCGGTCGTCGACTGCGCCCACGCCGCCCCGGGACGCAGGGACGGGGCGGCCTGGCGCATCGCGTCCAGCGTGGCCGCGCCGTCGTACAGCACGGTCACGACGACGTCGGCGCCCTCCACCGCGTCGGCCGGCGTGCCGGCGACGTACGCCCCGTCGGCGGCGAGCGGCTCGGCCTTGGCGCGCGTCCGGTTCCACACGCGGACGCGGTGACCCGCCCGGGCGAGGTTGCGGGCCATGGCGGCTCCCATGATCCCGGTACCGAGAACGCTCACGGTGATGGCGTCGGCCATGACGGTGCCCTCCTGCTGCCGGTGTGGCGGTCGTTCGACCGTATCCGATGGCGCGGACGATCACCGTGAGGGGCTGCCACCGGTCGCCCCCTGGTCCCGGCGCCGGTGTCGCGTCAAGCCCCCGGCCCCGAGACCGGCTGGGGGAGGGGCAGGGCGGGGCCCGCGTGCGGGGTGAACAGGTGGCGGTCGAGGTGGTCGACCGCGTAGTCGATGGCGCCCATCACCACGCATTCGTCGCCCAGTGCCGACGCCCGTACCTCCGGCATGCGCAGGCACGCCCGCTCCAGGCGCTCGCGCAGCGGCCCCAGCAGCACGTCGGCCGAGCGGGAGAACCCGCCGCCGAGCACCACGACCTGCGGATCCAGCAGCAGCACCATGGCGGCCGTCCCCACCGCCAGGTCGTCCACGTACCGGCCGACGGCCGCCAGCGCCGCCGGGTCGCCGTCGCGTGCCGCCGCCAGCGTGAAGCCAGCCGCGTCCTCGCCGGGCGTGCCGGGTGGGACGACCTCGCAGGCGTTGAGGTGGTCGGGCGCGTCGTACCAGCGGGCCTCCGGCAGCATGACGATCTCGCCGGCGGCCGCGCCGAACCCCCGGTGCACCTTGCCGTCGATGATCAGCCCGGTGCCCATCCGCCGCCCCACGTGCAGGAACACCACGTCACGCGCCCCGCGCGCCGCGCCGCGCCGGGCCTCGGCGAGGGCTGCCAGGCGGCTGTCGTTCTCGACCAGCACCTCGCACGGGAACATGCGCGCCAGCTCACCCGCCAGGTCCAGGCCCGTCCAGGCCGGGATCGCCGCCGAGAACAGCACGCGGCCCTCGGGGGAGACGACGCCCGTGGTCCCGGCCGCCACCAGCCACAGGTCGGACGCGGTCCGGCCGCTGAGCGCCAGGCAGCCGGACACCGCGCGCTCGATCGCGGCCAGCCGCTCCTCCAGCGGGGCGTCGGGCCGTACGGGCTGGCGGGTCTCGGCGAGGATGTCGCCGTCCAGGTCGGAGAGCGCGGCCCGGATGTTGTGCCCGCCTATGTCCACCCCGACCAGATGACCGCAGTCGGCGCGGAAGCGGTAGCGGCGCGCCGGCCTGCCCATCGTGCCGGGGCTCGGCGGCACCTCCTCCACCCAGCCCAGCTGCGCCAGCTCGTCCACCACCTCCTTGGTGGACGGCCGGGACAGGCCCGTGCGCTCGGCCAGCGCCGACAGCGTGAGCGGCTCGCCGCCGCGCAGCGCCCTGATCGCGGTCAGCGCGTTGAGCTGCCTGAGCCGCGACAGGTCACCGCCGCGAACATCGGCCATCGCCGCTCCTAATGTAGGTCTCCTCTGTAACTGACCATTATGCCAGTGTTCAGCTGCTCGCGGCGTGCCGGTAGTGGCCGCCTATATCGTGCTATTTCGGCCATTGACCCTCCGGAACGCCTGGTGCTACTAATGAAGTGCTCCTTCGTAAGTAGAGAGAGATGAGGGACCGATGTCGTTCGCGGATGTCGGCGAGATCAGGTGTGATCCGGAGCGGGGGCGGGTCTTCGAGCACGGATGGCAGTCGTGGAGCCCCACCGGTTCCTACCGGCTCGGCGAGACCCCGCCGCGCCCGGCGGACCGCAACATCCAGACGCTCTGCTACCGCCCGGAGACCCCCGTCCCGGACGGCGTGTTCCAGGGCGAGGGCCTGCTGGCGGTCGACCCGGGTGACGGGCCGGTCCAGCTCTGGTCCGCGCCCGGCCCGCAGGCGGTGCCCTCCATCCGGGCGCGCCGGGAGGGCGGGCGGCTGGTCGTCTCGGCGGACGGTCCCGTACGGCACATCCAGGCGGACGGCCCCATGGACAAGGCCCTGCGCGACTGGGCCGCCGACCTGGCCGCCGGTTGGGCCGCCGACAGGGCCGCGGGACAGGCGACCGGCGCCTTCCCCGCCGTCCCGCCCATGTGGTGCACCTGGTACGGCTACTGGGACAAGGTCACCGAGGCCGACGTCCTCGACAACCTCCGCCTGGTGGAGCGACACGGGCTGACCGCGGACATGATCCTCGTCGACGACGGCTACGAGGCGGGCATCGGCGACTGGCTGGAGCCCCGGCCCGGGTTCGGCTCGCTGGAGCGGGCCGTCGGCGCCGTCATCGGAACGGGCCGCCGCGCCGGCATCTGGACCGCCCCCTTCCTGGCCGGCCACGGCAGCCGCCTCTTCCAGGAGCACCCCGACTGGATGGTGGGCGGCGCCCACGCCGGTCACATGTGGGACCAGGACCTGGCCGTCCTCGACGTGACGCACCCCGGCGCCGCCGCCTACCTCGTGGACGTCTTCCGCGCGTTCGCCACGCTCGGCATCACCCACTTCAAGCTCGACTACCTGTACGCCGGGGCGCTGCCGGGCGTACGGCACGAGGACCTCGACCCCGTCGCCGCGTACCGGCGCGGGCTGGAACTGATCAGGCAGGGGGCGGGGCCGGCGGCCACGCTGCACGGGTGCGGCGCGCCGATGCTGCCCAGCCTCGGTCTGGTCGACGTCATGCGGGTCAGCCCGGACATCGCCCCCACGCTCTACCCGCGCTCCGGCGACATCAGCCAGCCGTCGCAGCTCGGCGCGCGGCTGACCGGAGCGGCCCGGGAGTTCCTGCACGCGCGGTGGTGGGTGAACGACCCCGACTGCCTCATCGTCCGCCCCGAGGTGGAGGCGCGCGAGGAATGGGCCGCGCACATCGAGGCGAGCGGCGGGCTGCGCGGCTCCAGCGACCCGATCATGGCCCTCGACGCCTGGGGGCTGGAGACCACCCGCCGCCTGCTGACACCGACCCGGACGGACCCGTCGTGACCGGCCGGCGACGGCGTGGCGACTGGTACGCGTACCTGTTCGTCGCGCCCAGCCTGCTGGGCGTCGTCGCCTTCCTCCTCCTGCCGGTCGTCATCGTGCTCGTCCTGAGCCTGTTCCGCTGGGAGCTGCTGTCGGCGCCCGTGTTCGTCGGGCTGGAGAACTACGCGCGGCTGGCCGGCGACGGCGAGGCGTGGCACTCGCTCTGGATCACGGTCCTGTACGTCCTGCTGTGCATCCCGCTCCAGACCGTCCTCGCCCTGGCGTTAGCCCTGCTGCTCGACCGGCGGATCAAGGGCGTCCGGTTCCTGCGGTCGCTGTTCGTGATCCCCTGGATGGCCACCCCGATCGTCATGGGCCTCGTCTGGGACTGGATCTTCGACCCGCGTGACGGGGCGCTCAACCGGGCCCTGCACCTGGTCGGCGTCGCCGGGCCCGACTGGCTGTCCGACCCCCGCTGGGCGCTGCCCGCCGTGGCGCTGGTCAACGTGTGGCAGCACACCGGCTACACCATGCTGTTCTTCCTGGCCGGCCTCCAGGGCATCCCCAAGGAGCTGTACGACGCGGCCTCCACCGACGGCGCCACCCCGGCCCAGCGGTTCTGGAGGATCACGCTGCCCCTGCTGAACCCCACGACGTTCTTCGTCACCGTGACCAACCTGATCGGCGCCTTCCAGGTCTTCGACACGATCTTCGTGATGACCGACGGGGGCCCGAGCCGGAGCACCGACGTGCTCAACTTCAGGATCTTCGGCACCGCGTTCCGGGAGTTCGACTTCGGCTACGCCTCGACGCTGTCGATGCTGCTGTTCGCCGTCATCCTCGTGGTGACGCTGGCGCAGGTCAGGTTCTTCGGCAAGCGCACCACCTACGACCTGAGCTGAGAGCCGGAGAGCACCGTGACGACATCGTTCAGACGCGTGGCGCTGTACGCCGCGCTCGCCGCCGGCGCGTTCGTGTCCGTCTTCCCCTACCTGCTCGTCGTGCTGACCGCACTCAAGACTCGGCGGCAGCTCAGCACCACCGAGCCGTGGCTGCCTGCCCTGCCTCCGTCCACGGCGAACCTGGCCGAGATCCTCGGCGGCGACTTCCCCCGCTACCTGCTCAACACGGTCGCCATGACGGCCCTGCTCACGCTGGGGCAGCTCGTGTTCACGACGTTCGCCGCGTACGCCTTCGCCCGGCTGCGCTTCCGCGGGCGTGACGCGCTGTTCTGGCTGTACGTGGCGACGATGATGGTGCCGGGCGCCGTCACCGTCATCCCGCTGTTCCTCATCATGCGCGAGCTCGGCGCGGTCGACACCTGGTACGGCCTGCTCGCCCCGTTCATCCTCGGCACCCCGTACGGGATCTTCCTGATGCGGCAGTTCTTCAGGAGCCTGCCCTCGGGACTGGAGGAGGCGGCGCGCATCGACGGCGCGGGGCCGCTGACCATCCTGATCAGGATCCTGCTGCCGCTGTGCCGGCCGGCCATCGGCACGCTCGCGATCATCACCGTCGTCTCGTCGTGGAACAGCTTCCTCTGGCCGCTGATCGTCACCAGCGGTGAGGAGACCAAGGTGGTCACGGTGGCCATGGCCGTGCTCAAGAACGGCATCGGCGTCGACCACGGCCTCATCATGGCGGGCGGCCTGATCGCGCTCGCCCCCATGGTCGTGATCTTCGTCTTCTTCCAGAAGTACATCGTCCGGTCGGTGGTCCTCACCGGCCTCAAGTGAGACTCGACTGAGAGAGGTCGGCGTAGCATGACAACCCCCCGAATCCGCCGGGCCGTGTCCCTGTCCGTCGCCGCCGCGCTCACCCTCACCGCCTGCGGCGGGGGCGGCGGAGGCGGCACGGACGGCGGCGGCGAGGTCACCCTGACGTACCGGCTGTGGGACGAGCAGCAGAAGGCCGGCTACGAGAAGGTCATGGCCGCCTTCGAGAAGGCCAACCCGTCGATCGACGTCAAGATCGAGCTGCTGCCGTACGACCAGTACTGGACGAAGCTCACGGCCGACGCCGTGGCGGGCACCGCGCCCGACGTCTTCTGGATGACGCCCACCCAGTTCCCCGAGTACGTCACCAAGGGCGTGCTCAGCCCCGTGCCGGTGGACACCGCGAAGTACCACAAGACCGTGGTGGAGGCGTTCACCTACCAGGGCAAGCAGTACGGCATGCCCAAGGACTGGGGCGTCGTCGGCCTGCTCTACAACAAGGACCTGTTCGAGAAGGCCGGCGTCGAGATGCCGGACACGCTGACCTGGAAGCCCGACGGGTCCGGCACGTTCCTGGAGACCGCCCGCAAGCTCACCGCCGACGAGGCCGGCAAGCACCCCGGAGACCCCGGCTTCGACCCGGACAAGGTGAAGACGTACGGCTTCCTGTCCTGGAACCACTACCAGACGCAGTGGATGAACTGGGTCAACGGCAACGGCGGGAAGCTGCTCGACAAGCCCTTCGGCACGTACACCTTCAACGACGAGGCGAGCGTGCAGGCGCTGCAGTTCGGCGTGGACCTGGTGAACAAGTACCACGTCTCGCCGCCCGCCACCCGGACCAACCCGCCCACCGGCAAGGCCACCGACATGTTCAAGGCCGGCGAGGTGGCCATGTTCCCGGCCAACAACGCCTTGCTGCCGTTCGTGGTGCCCGACTCCGCGTTCGAGGTCGGCGTCGCCCCCATGCCCGAGGGCCCGGCCGGCCGGGCGGTCAACCTCAACGGCCTGGCCGAGGCCGTCTACGCCAGGAGCAAGCACCCGGAGGAGGCGGCGCGGCTGGCCGCCTACCTCGGCACCGAGGAGCCGCAGAAGCTCATGGCCGACGAGGGTTACGTGTTCCCCGCGCTCAACGGCCTCAGCCAGGGTTATGTCGACCACTGGGCCAGGACCGCCAAGCTCGACGTGTCGGCCCTCGTGAAGGAGGCCGAGGGCATGACCTTCCCCCTCCCGGTGACCACCGGCTTCACCGGCTTCGAGACCAAGCTCAACCAGATCTTCAACGAGATGTACCTCGGCCGGCTGACGCCCAAGCAGGCCGCCGACCAGGCGGTCACCGAGGGCAACGCCACCGTCAAGTAGGGAGCCCCCCATGATCACCCGGCGTGCTTTTCTCGCCGGGGGCGCCGGCCTGGGCGCCGCCGCCGCGCTGGGCGTGCCGCCCGCGCGCGCGGCGGCGGCCCGCACCGCCCTCGCCCCCCTGTCCGACCCGTTCCGGCTCGGCGTCGCCTCCGGCGAGCCGGCCCCCGACGGCGTGGTCCTGTGGACCCGCCTCGCCTCCGACCCGCTCGCCCCGGACGGTCTCGGCGGCATGCCGTCCCGGCCCGTCGCCGTCCACTGGCAGCTCGCCCGCGACGAGGGCTTCCGTCACGTCGTACGGCAGGGCGTCGAGACCGCCCGGCCCGAGGAGGCCCACAGCGTCCACGTGGAGCCCGCCGGCCTCCAGCCGGGCGCCGAGTATTTCTACCGCTTCAAGGCCGAGGGCGAGATCTCTCCCGTGGGCCGCACCGTCACCGCCCCGGCCCCGGGCACGCGCAGCCGGGAGCTCAACCTGGCCTTCACCTCCTGCGCCGACTACCAGACCGGCTGGTTCACCGCCTACCGGCGGATGGCCGAGGAGGAGCCCGACCTGATCGCGTTCCTCGGCGACTACATCTACGAGTACGGCGACTACAAGTACCCCGTGCGCGACCAGGCCGGCGGCGAGTGCCTCGACCTGGCCGGCTACCGGTTACGCCACGCCCAGCACAAGGCCGACCCCGAGCTGCAACTGGCCCACGCGGTCGCCCCCTGGGCGGTCGTCTGGGACGACCACGACATCGAGAACGCCTGGGCCGGCGACGTCCCCGAGCAGCCCGACCCGCCGTTCCTCAAGCGCCGCGCCGACGCCTTCCAGGCCTACTACGAGAACATGCCGCTGCGCCGCGCCCAGCGGCCCAAGGGCTCGTCGCTGCGGCTGCACCGCACCCTGCGGTGGGGCGCCGTGGCCAACCTGCACCTGCTGGACACCCGCCAGTACCGCGACCTGTACGCCTGCACCGGCAGGAGCGGCACGGTCGGCCCCGACTGCCAGGAGCGCCTGGCCCCCAACCGCACGATCCTCGGCCAGGAGCAGGAGGCGTGGCTCGAAGGCCGGCTCAAGGACTCCGCGGCCACCTGGGACCTGCTCGGCCAGCAGGTGTTCATGATGGAGATGGACTGGACCAACGGCGAGGGCAAGGGCTACTCCAACGAGGGCTGGGACGGCTACGTCGCCTCACGTGACCGGCTGACCGCCGCCATCGAGGCCACGAGGCGCAACGCCGTCGTCCTCACCGGCGACGTCCACTCCCACTGGGCCGGCGAGGTGAAGCGCAGCTTCCAGGACCCCGAGTCCGAGGCGGTGGCCGTCGAGCTGGTCACCACGTCCGTGACCAGCGCCGGGGACGGCCTGGACGAGTACCCCAACACCGGCGTCCTGCTCGCCGAGAACCCGCACGTGAAGTTCTTCAACGGCCGCCGCGGCTACGTCCGCGCCCGGCTCACCGAGCGCGAGATGACGGTCGACTTCCGGTCGCTGTCCCGCGTCACCGAGCCGTACGCCCCCGCCTACACCTCCGGCTCCTTCGTCATCGAGCCCGGCGCCCCCCGGCTCAACCAGGTTTGACAGGACCCCCGATGCGCAAACTCACGGCCGCCGCCGCGGCGGCCCTCCTCACGCTGCCCCTCCTCCCGGTGTCCGTCGCCGCCGCGGCGCCTTCCGACGGCCCGCCGATGGGGTGGAGCAGCCGCTCGCAGGGCTGCTCGGTCTCCGAGACGTCGGTACGGCAGGCCGCCGCCGGGCTCGCCGCCCTCGCGCCCCTCGGCTACCGGCTCGTCCTCGTCGACGACTGCTGGCTCGCCCCGCAACGCGCGGACGGCGCCCTCGCCCCCGACCCGGCCCGCTTCCCCGGCGGGATCAAGGCGCTCGCCGACCACCTGCACGGCCTCGGGCTCCGGCTCGGGCTCAGCCTGTCGGCGGGCACGAAGGCGTGCTCGGGCGGCGGCCCCGGCTCGTACCGCAACGAGGCCGCCGACGCCGAGCTGATCCGCGGCTGGGGCGTCGACCACGTCAAGTACGACTGGTGCGCCGTGCCCACGGCCGACTTCCCCGGCCAGAACGTCCAGCAGATCGCCCAGACCCTCTACCCCCGCATGCGCGAGGCCCTCGGCGACTCCGTGACGTTCGCCATGAACAACGAGGACGGCAGCACCGTCCCGTGGCTGTGGGCCAAGGACGCGAAGGCGGCCACCTGGCGGACCAACGTCTACAACCGGCCCCTCGCCGACGCCTACGCGTCCATGGCGGACGTCTGGGAGACCAACCAGCTCCGCGTCCAGTACGCCGGCCCGGGGAGCTGGGCCGATCCGGACCTGATCCAGGCCGGCCGGGGCGGCATGACCGACGCCGAGTACCGCACCCAGTTCACCCTCTGGGCGGCCGGCGCCGCCCCGCTCGTCCTCCAGGCCGACCCGGCCACCGCCCCGCGCGCGATCGTCGCCAACCCCAAGGTGATCGCCGTGAACCAGGACAGGCTGGGCGTCCCGGCCCGGCTGGTGCGCAGCGACGGCTGGTACCACGGCCTGGCCAAGCCCCTCGACGGCGGCGACCAGGCGATCGTGCTGTTCAACGAGAGCAACCGGGCGGCGACCGTCTCCCACCGGCTGCCCGCCTCGCGCTATCGCGCCGAGGACCTGTGGACCGGGCAGGTCGCCACCACCACGGGCGAGCTGTCGGCGCACGTGCCGGCGCACGGCGCGGTGATGTACCGCGTCGGCGAGAGCCGGGAGCAGGCCCCGCCGCTGGTGACGGTGGAGACCGACCCGCCGGCCTTCCTCGGCGACGACCGGCCCGGCACGCTCGAACCCGGCAAGGAGCGGGAGATCGTCACCCGGGTCGTCAACACCGGCGGCACCGGCCGGCTCCGCGACCTGCGCGTCACGCTCGCCGTGCCGGAGGCGTGGAAGGCCGAGGCCCGTACCTCCGCGACCCGGTCCCGGCTCGACGCCGGGGAGGCGTTCACCGTCACCTGGGCGGTCACCCCGCCCGCGGGGACGGAGCCGCGCGCCTACGACCTGACCACCACGGCCGCCTTCACGGGCGGGACGGCCACCGGCACCGCCGTCGTGACCGTCGCCCAGGCGCCGGGCCCCGGCCGCACGTACCTCAGCGACCTGCCGTGGACCTCGGCCAAGAACTACTTCGGCCCGGTCGAGCGGGACACCAGCAACGGCGACAAGGCGGCCGGCGACGGCCGGCCCCTCACGATCGAGGGCGTCCGGTACGCCAAGGGACTCGGCGCGCACGCGCCCGCCGACATCGAGTTCCACACCGCCGGCCGCTGCCGGAGCGTGGAGTTCACCGCCGGCATCGACGACGAGGTGGGCACCGGCGGCTCGGCCGGGTTCGAGGTCTGGGCGGACGGCGGCCGCGTCGCGTACTCCGGCGTGCTCACCGGCGCGCAGCCCGGCAAGAAGATCACCGCCTCCGTGCGCGGCGCCCGGTTCGTGCGCCTGGTCGCGACCAACGGCGGCGACAACGCCACCTCCGACCACGCCGACTTCGCCGACGCCGCCATCACCTGCGACTGATCCACGAGGAGAAAGAGAGCACATGATCGTTCCCAAACCCGTCCGGTACGAGCCCCGCCTGGGCCGCTGGCTCCTGGACCGCGACACCGCGCTCGCCGCCGACCCCGCGCTCGGCGAGGTGGCCTCCTGGCTGCGCGCGGAGCTCGGCCCGGTGACCGGAGGCGAGCTCCTGCCGGGCGGACCGGCCGCCGGAGACGGGCCGTCGGGGACGATCAGCCTCGTCCTGGCGGACCTGCCGCCCGAGGCGTACCGGCTGACCGTGGACACCGGCGGCGCGCGGATCGAGGCGGGCGGCCCCGCCGGGGCGTTCTACGGCGCGCAGACGCTCCGGCAGCTCCTGCCGCCCCGCGCCCACCGCAGGGCGGCAGGCTCCGGGGCGCCGCCGCTGGAGGTGCGGGCCGCGTACGTCGAGGACGCACCGCGCTTCGCCTGGCGCGGCTGCGTGCTGGACGTGGCCCGCCACTTCCTGCCCAAGCACGACGTGCTGCGCTTCGTCGACCTGATGGCGCTGCACAAGCTGAACGTCCTGCACCTGCACCTCACCGACGACCAGGGCTGGCGCGTGGAGATCCGGCGCTACCCGCGGCTCACCGAGGTCGGCGCCTGGCGCAGGGAGAGCCAGGTCGGCTGGGACGGCCCCATGGACGGCCGGCCGCACGGCGGCTACTACACCCAGGACGACCTGCGCGAGATCGTCGCCTACGCCGCCGCCCGGCACATCACGGTCGTGCCCGAGATCGACCTGCCCGGCCACACCCAGGCCGCCATCGCCGCCCACCCCGAGCTGGGCAACCTCGCCACCCCGCTGGAGGTGCGCACCACCTGGGGCGTCGGCGTCAACGTGCTCAACGTCGAGGAATCCACCATCGCGTTCTTCCAGCACGTCCTCGACGAGGTGCTGGAGCTGTTCCCCGGGCCGTACGTGAGCGTGGGCGGCGACGAGTGCCGCAAGGACCAGTGGCGGGCCAGCCCCGCCGCCCGCCGCCGCATCGCCGAGCTGGGGCTGCGCGACGAGGACGAGCTGCAGAGCTGGCTCATCCGCCGCTTCGCCGACCACCTGGCCTCGCGGGGGCGGCGGCTGCTCGGCTGGGACGAGATCCTGGAGGGCGGCCTGCCCCCGGGCGCGGTGGTCGCCTCGTGGCGGGGCGACCACGGCGCGGTCGCCGCCGCGCGGCGCGGCCACGACGTGGTCACCTGCCCCAACACCTCCGTCTACCTGGACTACCGGCAGGGTCCCGGGCCGGACGAGCCGGCGCCGTTCGGGACGGTGCTGACGCTGGAGGACGTCCACGCCTTCGAGCCGGTGCCGGCCGCGCTGCGCGGCGATCCCGCCGCGGCGCGGGTGCTCGGCGCGCAGTGCGCGGTCTGGACCGAGCTCATCGACTCGGCCAGGCGCGTGGACTACATGGCCTTCCCCCGGCTGGCCGCCTTCGCCGAGACCGTGTGGAGCCCGGCCGGGCGGGACCTGCCGGACTTCCGCGAACGGCTGGCCGCGCACCTGCCCAGGCTGGACGCGATCGGCGTGGAGTACCGGCGCGAGGGCGGGCCGCTGCCCTGGCAGACCCTGCCCGGGGTGCCCGGCCGGCCGGAGGACGACGCCGCCTGGGAGGCGAAGATCGACGCCTTGACCCGCAACATCCGCGAGCCCTAGACGTCGACCGGGCCGCCGCTGCGCCAGTAGACGTTGCCCTCCCGCGACAGCAGGTCCTCGTCCACCAGGTAGCGGCGCAGCGCCGCGTAGTCGTCGTGGAAGGCGCGCAGCGTCACGTTCACGTCCTTCTCCGCGTAACGCACGCCCGGCTCGAACAGCCGCGCGATGTAGCGCAGCACCACCAGTCGCTTCTCGCGCTTCATCGGCATCGTGCGCAGCCGGCCGTCCACCAGGAACGTCCGCAGCAGGCGCTCCTCCTCGCTGAGCGCGGCGGCCGGCTCGGCGTGCTCCCGCAGCAGCTCGCGGAACCGCTCGGGGGCCGCCCGCCACGTCCCGTCCTCGCCGCGCGCGGCCAGGCCGCCGCCGGCCAGTCGGTCGAGCGCCTTCGGCGGCTGCTCCCCGCCCACGCCGAGCACCAGGGAGGCGAACGCGCGCAGCGTGTCCTCCTGCGACAGCAGGCCCAGAACCCTTCTGATGTCCTCGTCACTCATTCGTACTATTTTGAACCATGCTGATCAGTCTCGTGTTAGCCGCCGCCGTGTCCATCCCGAACGGGTTCCTGCTGTCCGAGAAGGCCGCCGCGGTCAAGGACGACGACCCGGAGACGAGCTGGAGCGTGAGCGCCAGGAAGACCGCCCCGCTGGTGGTGGACCCGTGCGAGCGCCCCAAGCTGGGCCAGGCCGGGCGGGTGGCCGCCAAGACCGTGGTCTACACGGCCGTCCCCGACTACTCCAAGTCCGAGCAGGTCGTCCTCTACGCCTCCGAGGCCGCGGCCCGCAAGGCCATGAAGGACCTGCGCGCCGCCGCCGCGGGCTGCCGCACCGCCGGCTACCGGTACGCCGTCGCGCCGCTGACCCTCGGCGACGAGGCCATGACCGTCTCCGGCCAGAGCTACCAGGGCGGCAAGCCCGCCATCGGCGGCGAGCGCGCCGTGGTGGCCCGCCGCGCCAACGCCCTCCTGCTCTACACGCGGGCGGGGGAGTGGGGCAGGCCCGCCAAGGCGGACTACCGGGAGCAGGCCAAGGACGCCCAGCGGATGCTCCTCAAGATCTGCCGCATCGCGAGGTGCGAAATGTCCCGATCTTGAGACATTGCCATGACCCCATCAAGAACCTTTCCCCGCGAGGATTGAGGAACAGGCGTGTGCCGGAACGCCGTTGCCAGTCCGTTCCGGCACACGGCTATCTCTCCCGCCGCGCGTCCCCGTGATCCCTGCGATCACCAGGTGTGGCCGGTGCGGGGGACGTCGAGCCCGGCGTCGGCCCGGGGGCCGCCGGGCTCCAAGCGCTCCCAGCACGGGATCAGAGCCGGTTGAGGCCGATGACGTGCAGCACCGCCCGACCCTCCTCGTCGGAGGCCGCCAGGTCGACCTGCGCGTCGATGCCCCAGTCGCCGTCGCCCGCCGGGTCCTTGACCGTCTGGCGGACCTTCCACAGCCCGCTCTCCTCCTCGATGCGCAGCAGCGCCGGCCCGCGCGCGTCGGCGTCGGTGAAAATCTCCTCGTGCTCGTCGTAGTAGGCGTCCAGCGCCGCGCCCCAGTCGACGTCCGGAGCCAGCTCCTCCAGCTCCGCGTCCTTCTCCAGCGCGCACAGCTCCACCAGCCGGAACATCGCGTTGCGCACCAGCACCCGGAACGCCCGCGTGTTGGCCGTGACCGGCCGCACCCTGGTCTCCAGCTGCTGGTGCGCCTCGAGCGCCTCGGCGGGGTTGGCCAGCTTCTCCCACTCGTCGATCAGTGACGAGTCGACCTGCCTGACCAGCTCGCCCAGCCATTCGATGAGGTCCACCAGGTCCTCGGTCTTCAGGTGCTCGGGAACGGTGCGCGACAGCGTCCGGTAGGCGTCGGCCAGGTAGCGCAGCACCGTGCCCTCCGAGCGGGCCAGCTCGTAGAACTGGATGTACTCGCCGAACGTCATCGCCCGCTCGTACATGTCGCGCACCACCGACTTGGGGCTGACCGTGTAGTCGCCCACCCACGGGTGGCCCCGCCGGTACGTCTCGTACGCCCCGAGCAGCAGGTCCTCCAGCGGCATCGGGTACATGACCTCGGCGAGCGCCTCCATGCGCTCCTCGTACTCCATGCCGTCGGCCTTCATCTGCGCGACCGCCTCGCCCCTGGCCTTCTTGAGCTGGGCGGACAGGATCTGGCGCGGGTCGTCCAGGATGGACTCGACGATGGAGACCATGTCGAGGGCGTAGCCGGGCGCCTCCTGGTCGAGCAGGTCGAAGGCGGCCAGCGCGAAGGTGGACAGCGCCTGGTTGAGCGCGAAGTCCTCCTGCAGGTCGATCGTCAGCCGGGCCCGCCGGCCCTGCTCGTCGGGCTCACCGAGCTGCTCGACGATGCCGCCCGCGAGCAGCGACCGGTAGATGGCGATGGCCTGGCTGATGTGCCGCCGCTGCCACTTGCGGTCCTCGTGGTTGTCGGTCAGCAGGTGCTTCATCGCCTGGAAGCAGTCGCCGGGCCGGTTGATGACGGCCAGCAGCATCGCGTTGCTCACCTTGAAGCGCGAGGCCAGCGGCTCCGGCTCGGCCGTCTGCAGCTTCTCGAACGTCTCCTCGCTCCAGCCGACGAACCCCTCCGGCGGCTTCTTGCGGGCGTAGCCGCGCCGCCGCTTCGGGTCGTCGCCGATCTTGGCCAGGGCCTTGGCGTTCTCGACGTCGTGCTCGGGCGCCTGGCAGGCCACGTAGCCGATCGTGTCGAACCCGGCCCGGCCGGCCCGGCCGGCGATCTGGTGGAACTCGCGGGCCCGCAGGCGGCGCACCTTGTTGCCGTCGTACTTGGACAGCGCCGTGAACAGCACGGTGCGGATCGGCACGTTGACGCCCACGCCGAGCGTGTCGGTGCCGCAGATGACCTTCAGCAGGCCCGCCTGGGCCAGCCGCTCGACCAGGCGGCGGTACTTGGGCAGCATCCCGGCGTGGTGCACGCCGATGCCGTGGCGCACGAGCCGCGACAGCGCCCGGCCGAAGCGGGTGGTGAACCGGAAACCGCCGATCATCGCGGCGATGGCCTCTTTCTCGGCCTTCGTCGCCATGTTGATCGACATCAGCGCCTGCGCCCGCTCCATCGCGGCGGCCTGCGTGAAGTGCACGACGTACACGGGGGCCTGCCCGGTCGAGAGCATCTCCTCCAGCGTCTCGTGCAGCGGCGTCATCCGGTACGAGTAGACCAGCGGGACCGGCCGCTCGGCGTGCTTGACCACGGAGGTCGGCCGGCCGGTGCGCCGGGTCAGGTCGCGCTCGAACATCGAGACGTCGCCCAGCGTGGCCGACATCAGCACGAACTGCACGTGCGGCAGCTCCAGCAGCGGCACCTGCCAGGCCCAGCCGCGGTCGGGCTCGGCGTAGAAGTGGAACTCGTCCATGACGACCTGGCCGATGTCGGCCGCCGCCCCGTCGCGCAGCGCGACGTTGGCGAGGATCTCGGCGGTGCAGCAGATGATGGGGGCGCCGGGGTTGACGCTGGCGTCGCCGGTCATCATGCCGACGTTCTCGGTGCCGAAGACGGCGCACAGGTCGAAGAACTTCTCCGACACCAGCGCCTTGATCGGCGCGGTGTAGAACGTGCGGATGTCGCGCGTCAGCGCCGCGAAGTGCGCGCCGGCCGCGACCAGGCTCTTGCCGGAGCCCGTGGGGGTCGCCAGGATCAGGTTGCTGCCGGAGACGACCTCGATGAGCGCCTCCTCCTGGGCGGGATAGAGCGTGAGCCCCCGTTCGGAGTTCCAGGAGACGAAGGCGTCGAAGATCGCGTCGGGGTCGGCGTCGATCTCTTCGGGAAGGCGGTCGATGAGAAGGCTCACGGTCCCTATCCTGCCGAAGAAACCCCGGTGCTCCGAACCGCCTGCCCGATGCGCGCCGTCCGTTGTGGCGTGCGGGGGGAGTGAGGCGGAAACCCTGGTGCTCCGAACCGCCTGCCCGACCGTTGTGGCGTGCGCGGGGAACGTGGTGCTTCGAACCGGTTCACTTCACAGGGTCAACTGGAGGAGGATCGTGTCGATCCAGCGGTCGTGCTTGAAGCCGACGCCCCTCAGCCGCCCCGCCTGCTCGAAGCCGAAGGCCGTGTGCAGCCGCAGCGAGGCCGGGTCGCCGCTGTCGGCGATCACCGCCACCATCTGCCGCGCCCGCGCGCGGGCGGCCCGCTCGATCAGCTCGCCGAGCAGCAGCCGCCCCAGGCCGCGTCCCGTCGCCCCGGGCGCCAGGTAGATGGTGTCCTCGACCGTGTGCCGGTAGGCGGGCTTGGGACGGAACGGGCCGGCGTAGGCGAACCCCGTCACCTCGCCGTCCTCCTCCGTCACCAGGAACGGCAGCCCGGCCCCCGCGATGGCGGCCGCCTTGCCCCGCCAGTCCTCGACGCCGGGGGGCGTCTCGTCGAAGGTGGCCACGGTCCGGTCGACGTAGTGGGCGTAGATGCCGGCGACGGCCGGCAGGTCGGCCTCGGACAGCGGTCGTAGTGTCGTCATGTCACGCCATTGTGGCGACCCGCGTATGACAGGCGTGTTTCCGCCGGCTCACAGCCCCAGCCGACGAGTCCTCAGACGTCTGAGGACTGCTAGGGTGGCGGGCATGGTCGAGTCGGGGTTGACGCGCGGGCCCGTGGTGCCGCAGCTCGAAAGGCTCCTACGGGAGCGGGTCCGGGACGGGTTCTGGAAGCCGGGCGAGCGGCTGCCGAGCGAGGAGCGGCTCGCGGCCGAGCTGGGCGTGGGCCGGTCGTCGGTGCGGGAGGCGGTCCGGGTGCTGGCCCGCGAGGGGCTGCTGGACGTCCGCCACGGGTCGGGGACCTTCGCCGCCCGTGCGGCGGGGGAGGCGGCCGACGTACGGGCGCTGCTGCGGCGGGCGAGGGCGCTGGAGGCGTGCGAGGTCCGCCGGGCCCTGGAGGTCGAGGGCGCCAGGCTGGCGGCGCGACGCGCGCGGCCGGAGGACATCGAAGGGCTCCGGGCGGCGCTGCGGGGGCGTCAGGAGCAGATCGGCGGCGACGCGGCGGCCTTCGTGGACGCCGACCTCGACTTCCACCAAGCGGTGATGGAACTGTCCGGCAACCCGGCGCTGGTGGCGCTGTTCGCCTCGGCCAGGCCGGTGCTGCGCGAGGTCATGGCCGAGATGGTGACGCACGAGACCGCGATGCCAGACGTCTCTTGCCACCACGCCGGGCTGCTGGAGGCGCTGGCCCGCGGAGACACCGGCGCGGCGGTCGCCGCCACGGTGGACAACTTGGAGGGCCTCATGGAGTTCCTGCGCGCACGGCCGGCCGAAGGATGATCGTCTCCACCCCGTCCGCCGCCGGCCCCGTGCTGCGCGTGGCCGGCGTGGACGTCGTCCGCGACGGCGCTCACCTGCTGCGCTCGATCGACCTGACGGTCCGCCGGGGCGAGCACTGGGCGCTGCTGGGCGCCAACGGCGCGGGCAAGACCACGCTGCTCAAGCTCCTGGGCGCGGTCACCCATCCCACGCGCGGTGCCGTCGAGGTCCTCGGCCGCCGACTCGGCCGGGTCGACGTGCGGGAGCTGCGCTCCTTCATCGGCCACGTCGATCCGCGTCATGCGCCCGACGGGCCGCTGCGGCTGGGCGAGGTGGTTCTGACCGGCCTGACCAACACGGCGGCGCTCGTGCCCCGCTGGTCGCCGGCCGCCGGGGAGGTCGAGCGCGCCGACCGGCTCACCGGCATGCTCGGGCTCGCCGCCCGGTGCGACGCCCGGTGGGACACCCTGTCCCAGGGCGAGCGCGGCCGGGCGCTGATCGCCCGGGCGCTCATGCCCCGGCCCAGGCTGCTCCTGCTCGACGAGCCCGCCACCGGCCTGGACCTGGCGGCGCGCGAGCGGCTGCTCGCCAGCGTGGACGCGCTCCGGCGCGAGCACCCGTCGCTGGCGACGGTCCTCGTCACCCACCACCTGGAGGAACTGCCGGCCAGCACCACCCACGCCATGCTGCTGCGCGGCGGGCGGTGTCTCGTTGCCGGGCCCGTCGAAGACGTGCTGACCACTGGCCACGTCAGCGCCTGCTTCGACCATCCGGTGCGCATCACGTGCGAGGACGGGCGGTGGAGCGCGCGAGCGGGCGCCGCGTCGTCAGCAGCAGCCCGCCGATGACCGCCGCCACCGCCGGCACCGGCGCGGCCCCCGGCGCGAACCCCGCCACCGTGAGCGTCAGCAGACCGGCGCCGACCAGCGCCGCCGCGACCAGCACCCCCGGCCACCCGCCCGGCCGGTACGGCAGCGCGGGCGGCTCCTCGAACCGGGCGAACACCTTCAGCAGCGGCCACATCACCAGGCACAGCGCGCCGAACCACAGCGGCCACCCGGCGAACCATCCCGCGCTGCCCGGCGCCGGCGTGTCCAGCCCCAGCGCCACCACGGCGACGCCGGTGACCGCGAACAGCGCCGGCATGTGCCACAGGTACACCGTCATGACCCGCGGCCCCGCCCACCTGAGCAGCCCGCCCAGCGGCAGCCGCAGGATCCGCTCGCGCAGCAGCAGGGCCAGCCCCACCTGCCCGAACGCCACGGCCAGCATCGCCAGCGTCGGGGGCGCCATGTTCGACATCTCGGCGCCGGGCAGGCCGATCATGCTGCCCGGGTACGGTCCGGCCCACACCAGCAGCGCCGCGGCCCCGAACCCGCCCGCCGCCATGACGCCCGGCCGGGTGATCCGCCCCTCCGCGTACAGGAGGCCGAGCTGGTGGACCGCCAGCCAGACGCACACGATGTTGAGATAGCCCAGCGCGTCCACGCCCGTGGAGAAGCGGGCCACGTCCGTCAGCACCGCACCGGCGGCCAGCGCCACGGGGACCCGCCCGCCGTACCGGTCGTGCAGGCGAGCCATCAGCGGCGTGGCCGTCACCGCGATCAGATACACGGCGAGGAACCACAGGAGCTGGCCGGTCAGCCGCGTGCCCGTCTCCAGCGGCTGGGCCGGGACGCCGAGCGCCGCCAGCGCGTGGGGGAGCGGGATCCACACGGCGGCCAGCGGCAGCAGCGGCCAGGCGAGCCGCCGCAGCCGCGTGGCCAGCCAGCGCGGCCCGTCGTGCCGGGCACGGCGGAAGCTGATCGCGTTGGCGGCTCCGCCGGCGAAGAACACCAGCGGCATCACCTGGCTGAGCCACGTGACCACCCACACCCCGGGCGTCTCCAGCGCGTTGCCGGTCGTCAGAGTGGTCCCGTCGAAGGCGAGCACCGGGATCGTCCAGTGCTGGAACACCACCAGCGCGATGCCCGCGACGCGCAGCACGTCGATGAACGGGTCCCTGGCGACGCGCGGCGGGCCGGCCGCGACACCGCCTCCGGGCGTCGCCGGGCGGTCGAGGAGCACGGTCACGGGGGGCCTCGATTCATGCGGGGGTCGTCGGGGTTCATCGGGGAAGGAGATGAACCCAGGCTCCCGGCGGGGCCGCGCCGGCACATTGCCGTGGGCCACCGAGTCCGGGTCGAGACCACACCACCCGCCGGGGTAGGGCCTGCCCTACCGCGGCATGCCTGCGCACCGGGTCGAAACCGCGACGACTCCGGCATAGCGTTGCGCCATGCTCTCCCTCATGAGGCGTGTCCTGCTCGACACGCGCTACACGCTCGTGGGCTTCCCCACGACCGTCATCGGCTTCGCGATCCTGGTCGCCGGGTTCGCCGCCGGAGTCGGCACCGCGGTCGTGTGGGTCGGCGTGCCGCTCCTGGCCGGCACCCTCATGATCGCGAGGGGCTTCGCCGACGCCGAGCGCGGCTGGCTGTCCGACGTCCTTGGCCAACCGCCCGTACGCCCCCGCTACCGCCCCGCCCCCGAGGGCGCCGGCCGGTTCCGCCGGCTGATCAACCCCCTGACCAGCGGCCAGTCCTGGCTCGACCTGCTCCACGGCATCCTGAACCTGCCGATGGCGATCATCGCTTTCGTGCTGACCGTGGTGTTCTGGGCGGTGCCGCTCGCCGGCCTGCTCTACCCCGTCTACGGCATCGTGACCTCCCGCATCCCGGGCAACGTGGAGCTGCCCGAGCTGCTCGGCCTCGGCGACGGCTACGGCGTCAACTCGATCTTCTACGTCTCCCTCGGCCTGCTGGGCCTGGTGCTCATGCCGGTCACGGTGCGCGCCGCCGCGCTGGTGCGCTCCGCGCTCGGCCGGGGGCTGCTCACGGGCGTCGCCCAGCTCCAGGAGCGCATCGAGGACCTCGCCGAGGGGCGCGCCGCCGCCGTCTCCGCCGAGGCGAACGCCCTGCGCAAGCTGGAGCGCGACATCCACGACGGCCCCCAGCAGCGCCTCGTCTCGCTCGCCATGGAGCTGTCCCGGGCGCAGCGGCAGCTGGCCAAGGACCCGGAGGGGGCGCAGGCCACGATCACCTCCGCGATCTCCGCCACCCGCGAGACGCTCGACGAGCTGCGCGCCCTGTCGCGCGGCATCGCGCCGCCCATCCTGTCGGACCGCGGGCTCGCGCCCGCGCTCGCCGCCCTGGCCGGCCGCTGCACGGTGCCCGTCGAGCTGGACGTGCAGATCGTCGGGCGCTTCCAGGCGGCCGTGGAGAACGCGATCTACTTCGTGGTCGCCGAGTCCCTGACGAACATCGCCAAGCACAGCCGCGCGACCCTCTGCACCATCCAGCTCAGCCGGACCGGGAACTTCCTCATGCTGACGATCGGGGATGATGGTGTCGGCGGCGCACACGTCGCCAAGGGACACGGTCTCGCCGGGCTCGCCGACCGGCTCCGCGCGGTCGACGGGGAGCTGACGGTCGACTCGCCCGACGGCGGGCCGACAGTGATCGTGGCGGAGGTGCCGTGCGCGTAGTCGTGGCCGATGACGCGGTTCTGATCAGGGAGGGCCTGGTCAGGCTGCTGGAGGAGTTCGGCTGCGAGGTGGTGGCGGCCGTCGGCGACGGCGACGCCCTCGTCTCGGCCGTGGAGGAGCACCGGCCGGACGTGTCGGTCGTGGACGTGCGGATGCCGCCGTCGTTCACCGACGAGGGCCTGCGCGCCGCCGTCGAGGCCCGCAGGCGGGTGCCGGGGGCGCCGGTGCTCATCCTGTCGCAGTACGTGGAGGTCTCGTACGCCGACGACCTGCTGGCCGACGCCCGGGGCGCGGTGGGCTACCTGCTGAAGGACCGGGTCGTGGACGTGGACGAGTTCCTGGAGGGCCTGCGGCGCGTGGCCGGGGGCGGGACCGTGTTCGATCCGCAGGTGGTGTCGCAGCTGATGGTACGAAGGCGCAAGAACGACCCGCTGGCGCAGCTCACGCCGCGCGAGCGCGAGGTGCTGGGGCTCATGGCCGAGGGCAGGTCCAACCCGGCCATCGGCAGGCAGCTCGTGATCAGCGACGGGGCTGTGGAGAAGCACATCCGGAGCATCTTCAGCAAGCTCGGTCTCTACGCCGACGACAGCGACCAGCATCGCCGCGTCCTCGCCGTCCTGACCTACCTGCGCTCCTGACCCACCTGCGCTCCTGACCCCGCCGGGGGCCGGCTCCCGCGCTCGGGGGCTGGTCTCTGTTGTCGTTCCGGGGCTGGTCCTGGGGGTCGTTCCGGGCTCTGGCCGGGGGTTCCGGGGCCGGGCGGCCGGCCGGTCCGCGCGGCACACCCGCGCGGACCCGGCCACCCGGTCTCCAGGACCCGGACACCCGGGTTCTAGCCGAGCGCCTCGACCAGCTTCTTGCGCTGCTGGGCGCCCAGGCCGCCGAGGCGGCGCTTCTCGTCGACGCCCGCCTCCTCCATCAGCGCGGTCGCCTTCGCCGGGCCGACGCCCTTGACCGCGCGGAGCGCCTGCGACACCTTGATCTTCTTGGCGATGTCGTCATCGCGCTCCAGCAGCTGCGAGAACGACATCTCGCCGGCCTTGACCTTGGCCAGCAGGGCGGTACGCGCCGCGCGGGCCTCGGCCGCCTTCTCCAGAGCCGCCTTGCGCTGCTCGGGGGTAAGAGTGGGAAGTGCCATCTCTGTCTCCTCGGGGAGTTAAACGTTCGGGGTTCTGTTACCCGTAGTGCAGTGGCTAATCATGGCGGATACCAGCGGTTCTTGGTGCGGAAAGCGTCCGCTCAGGGGGTGCGCCACGCCGGCGCGGCCGCCCGGGGACGGGCCACGCCCTCCTCGGGGACGCCGCCGCGGCCCGCCTCGCGTCGCCGCCGCGGGCGGGCGACGACAGCGGGACGCCGCCCGCCGCGCCCGGGAAACGGCCTCCGGCCAGGGCCTGGACGGCTCCGCCCGAGGCCGCCTGCCGGGCCTGCCGGGCCGCCGTCATGGCGTGCCGCGGCCGCTGGGCCCGCCTGGCCCGGGGGCGGAGTGGTGAGAACCGTTCAGCCGCCGGCAAACGCCCAGGTGGGCGGCCCTGTCTGCGTTCGTTTCCCGGACGAGGGAGCGCGGGTGGCCGGCCCGCCGCGCCTCTGCGCGGCCCGATCCCGGGATCACCGCGCGGCGGCGTCCTTCCGGGCGGCCGTCTCCAGCCGTCCACGGTCTCCTGCGGGTGCGGACGGCCTTGGGCGTGGCTTGCTGAGATGGACCGTTCCGAGGTCGCAGGACGGGGTGAGGCGTCCGGCGTGCTGCGGGATTTCACCCCTTGTGCGTGTTTTGCATCACATTCCGGCATCCGGGCGTGTCGCAGCCCCTTCTCGCGGACCGGAGGGCGTGTTCGACAGCCTGATGCGTCAAGACGCCTGTTCGTTCTTGCGGCGATCGCCAGGGCGGCGGCCACCGCGAGGGCGAGGTTCTTGGGATTGAGGTCGGACAGCAGCGTGCGAGGTCGAACGCCTTGCCAGGCGGCATCCGGTCCGAGGAGGCCAGCGCCGCCCGGAGCCGACAGGCTCGATCAGCCGATCGGTGGTGCGAGGTATTCCAGCGCATAACCGTCACCGGAGGGGGTTACGCGGGCTATGCCGGGTGAGTCGAGGTGGGCGCCGGCTACGAAGTGGTGTGGTTGGGTCAGTCGTTCGAGGAGGGTCGCTCGCGCGGTGCGGGCCTGGGACTGGTTGCCGTCGAGCTCCCAGGACACGTTCGGCTGATCGAATTGGAGCGTGGGAACGTGAACGGTGTCGCCCCAGACGAGAAGGTGGCCGGTGCCGCTCCTGACGTCGTAGACGGTGTGACCGGGTGTGTGGCCCGGTGTCGGGATCGCGGTGGTCCAGTCGTTGATCGCGACCTTCTCCGACACGGGTACGACCCGGTCGCGGATCGGTTCGAGCCGCCCCGTGAACACCGAGGTGTCGCCCGCGCCGATCCACACGCGCTCGAGTTTGGTGAACGCCTCTGAACCGTCCGGCGCGATCAGGCCGCTCACGTGGTCTTCGTGCTTGTGGGTGATGGCCACATCGGTGACATGCGCGCGGTCGATTCCCGCTTCGTCGAGCGCGTCGTAGATCAACCCCATGGTGGGGTCGTGCCAGGCGTTGGACGCGCCGGTGTCGATGAGAACCGACCGCGTGCCGTCGGTGACGAAGAAGGCGTTGACCGACAGCCGCAAGTTGTCGCCGGCCAGCGGGACGGCGGCCGGCAGCTCATCGAGCGGGCGCCCGTCCTCGTCGCGGAGCCGGGTCGGCGGCATGTCGATGTACCCGTCTCGCAACGAGATCACCTGCAGATCGCCGAATTCGAACGTGGCATGGTGCTGGCCACTTGAGATCAAACGCACGGAACCTCCGTCGTGTTGGGCGCACATCGCGTCTCTGATAGAAGAATCTGTCTTCTTTAGGAGAAACCCTACACTGTGGGCAGCGAGACACCCAACGATCAAGGAGCACGGTGGTCGAGCAAGACGGAAACGCGGCCGAACCACAGCACGGTGATGACCTGGCCGGCGCGTTCGGCGGTAACGTGCGGCGACGCCGCGAGGAGGCGGGTCTGACGCTGGAGCAGCTGTCCACACAGTCGTCGGTCAGCCGGGCGATGCTGTCCAAGGTCGAACGCGGTGAGAAGAGCCCGACGATCGGCGTCGCGTCCAGGATCGCCCACGCGCTCGACGCGTCGCTCTCGGACCTGATCGGTGCGCCGGCTGCTGCCGCGTCTGGTGTGGCCATTGTCATGCGCAAGAACGATCGCCCCGTTTTCCGTGACCCGGAAACCGGCTTCGAGCGGCACATGGTGTCAGCGGCCCCGGGCGCGGGCGGAGCCGAGATGGTCGTCCACCACCTCCCGGCACAGGTCTCCACCGGGCTGCTGCCCGCGTATCCGCCGGGTACGGAGAAACAGCTCGTGGTGCTCGAAGGCACCCTCACCGTCGCGATCGGCGGGATCAGCGAGACCCTGAACACAGGCGACTCCCTGTTCTTCCAGGCCGACGCGGACCACGGCTTCGCCAACCGAACGAACGCTCCCTGCGAATACATCATGGTCATCTCGCGCAGAACCTGATCGGCCGCAGCTCGCGGGCCTGAACAAAGCCGGCCAGGGCATCGCCGCACTCACGGCATTCTTCGGGGCAGCCGACTTGCGACCGGCTCCGCGGCGTGTCGGTCCGATTCCCGCGTTCGGGGCTGGTGACACGTTCGTTGACGGCACCCCCATAAGGGTCAAGTGTGTCCGGAGGCCGGGTGCTCTCAGGAGCGGGTGCGGCGCCAGCGGTCCACGGCCTCGACCGTCAGGAAGGCGTCGAAGACCGACTCCATGGCGCCGATCAGCGAGCCGCGCCACCCGAGGGCCGACGGCGCGAGCCGGGGCGGCCGGTCGCGGCGGATCGTCATCAGGCCGCCTCCGAACCGCTCCATGAGCGCCGGCAGCGCCCGCGCGTGCAGGTCCACGCCGAACCCCGACAACGTCACCACCTCAGGGTCGTGCGCGTTCACCAGGGCGGCGATGCCCCGGCCGAGCGCGCCGGCGCAGGCCGTCACCGCCCGCACCGCGCTCTCGTCACCGGCCGCCGCGCCGGCGAGCAGCCGCTCGGCCTGGTCGCGGCCCCGGCCGCCGCCGTGGGCGAGGCCGAGGTGGCGCAGCAGGGCGTTCGTGCCCCCCCCCTGGCCCCAGCAGCCGCGGGCCCCGCCCATGCAGGGCGCGTCCCCGCCGGTGAGCGGCATGTGCCCGAACTCGGCGCCGATGCCGGCGGCCCCGCCCAGCGGCCGGCCGTCCACGATCAGCACCCCGCCCAGGTCGAAGTCCACGTGCAGGTGCAGCCCCACCGCGACGCCGCGCAACCCGCCCCGCCGCGCCTCGGCCAGCCCCGCGAACGCCGTGTCGTTGCCCACGACGGGCGGCTCGGGCAGCCCGAGCAGGCCGGGTACGTCGACCGAGTTCCATCGCAGGTGGGCGATGTCGACGAGCCCGCCGGGGCGCACCGGGCCCGCCAGGGCCACGCCGATGCCGACGACGCGGGGGGCCAGGTGGTCGAGCCGGCTCCTCAGCGCCGCGCCGAGGGGGACGAGCGCGCCCTCGGGCGTCCCGTCGTGCGGGCGCACCTCCAGGACCGTGGCCCGGCCGCCCAGCTCGCACACGGCCAGCTCCCAGGCGTCCTCCCGCACGTCCACCGCCAGGGCGAGGGGGCCGTACGGGTGCGGTCCGGGCACCTGCGTCGGCCGGCCGCGCCCGTGCTCGGCGGCCGGCTCCTCGTGCAGCAGCCCGGCCTCGGCCAGCTCGCCGACCAGGACGGACGCCGTGCCGCGGGCGAGGCCGAGGTCGCGGGTGAGCCGGGAACGCGTCAGGCTCGCCCCGCAGTCGTGCACGGCCCGCAACAGCCGCACCCGATTGTGAGCGCGCAACGCCCCACTGGTCGTCGCCCCGCCCGCCGACCCACTGGTCGTCGCTCCGCCCGTCGGCCCGCCAGCTGTCGTGCCGCTCGCCGCGGAGCCGATGGCCGAACTCGTCACGGGCCCCGTGCCGGGTTCCGCGCCAACACCCGGGTCAGGGCCCGACGCCCGGATGGGGGGCGGGGTCGGGTTCGGGGTCATCGCCATTGTGTCGTCCTCACATCCATGATTATGCTCTAGCCGTGAACATAAGTCTTGCGGTGGCCAGACGTGCCCGTATCGCGGTTTTCGGTTACTTCTTTCTGGCGGGGTTCGTGATGGGGTTGTGGGCCGCCGGCCTGCCGTCCCTCAACGACCGGCTCGACCTGGGCCCCGCGCGGCTCGGCAGTGTGCTGCTGCTGATCTCGGGTGGCGCGCTGGTGTCCATGCTGGTCGCCGGCCCGCTCGTGGACCGGTGGAGCAGCCGGGCCGTCTGCTGGTTCTCCGGGCCGGTGTCGGCCGCGGTGCTGCTGGGGCCCGCCCTCGCCCCCGGGTACCTGTGGCTGGCCGTGCTGGCCGTGGTGTTCGGCATGGGGCTGGGCGTGACGGAGGTGGCCATGAACACCCACTCCGTCGAGGTCGAGCACGCCTACCGGCGGCCGATCATCTCCGCGTTCCACGGGACGTGGAGCCTGGGCGGGGCCGCCGGCGGCGGGCTGACGGCGCTGGTGCTGCAGGCCGGGCTGGACGCGCAGGCGCTGCTCGTGGTGGCGGCCGTGGCGGTGCCGTTCGTGTACGTACCGTTCGCGCGGCTGCTCCTGCCCGCGCGGGCGTCCGCGTCCGGGTCCGAGGCCACGTCCGGGCCCGAGGACGCGGACGCCGGTTCCCGGCGTGACGGCTCCAGGGCCCGGGCCGGCTCCGGGCGGCGGTGGGGGCTGGTGGCGATGCTGGGCCTGGCCGCGTTCGCGGGGCACCTGAGCGAGGGCGCCGCCATCGACTGGGCCGCCCTCCACGCCCGCTGGGTGCTCGGCACCGACCCGGCCGCCGCGCCTATCGCGTACACGATCTTCTCCGTCGCCATGACCACCATCCGGCTGCTCGGCGACCCCATCAGGGGCCGGCTCGGCTCCGTGCGCACGATCCAGCTCGCCGGGCTGCTCGCCACCTGCGGGTACGTCCTCGTGCTCGTCTCGCCGCTGGTCGGCGAGGCGCTGCGGGTGGTGTGCGCCTGGACGGGGTGGGCGCTGGCGGGGGTCGGGCTGGCCACGGTGGTGCCGGTGATCTTCAGCGCCGTGGGCGCGGCCGGCGGCCAGGTCGGCCGGGCGCTGTCGCTGGTGACGGCGTTCGGCTACAGCGGGCTGCTGGTGGGACCCGCCGTGCTGGGGTACGTCGCCGAGGCGTCCTCGCTGCCGGTGGCGCTGTTCGTCCCGGCGGTCCTCGCGGCGGTCGTCGCCCTCACGGGCGCCCCGGCCATCCGCGCCCTGAGCACCGAGCACCCGCGTGTGGTGGCTCCCGTCCGCTCCTGACGTCTCGCCGCGGTGGGTCCTCCCGTCAAGGCATGCACGGCCGGCGCGGGGCCGTGGCCGGTCCTGCGTCAGAGATCCTTTACGGCAGGCACGCGAGCCCCCACCCGCCGACCGTGGCCGGTGACCTTCCAGGGGCACGCTCCGCCGCCTCACCGGTCGCCCGCCGTGACGCGCGCCCGGTCACCGGGGCCGTGGTGCACCCACCACGGCCCACGGGAGCGCTCCCAATCCCAGCCGCCCCGTCGCCCGTATGTGCCGATTCCATGACCGATACCTTGCCGAAGGTCTGCCCTGTTTGTCAGACATGGCGTTGACCTGGCGTTATGTGATCGTGACTTGACCCTTGTGTGGCGTCCGGGTTTCATGTCCGAAACACCGTAAACGTTTACAGAATCATGCCGGAAACGTTTACGAACCGGGAAGGACGACGTTGGCACAGGGACCCACGATCACCACGATCGCCGAGCGCGCGGGCGTGTCCATCGCCTCCGTCTCGCGGGTGCTGAACGGCCTGCCCACCCGGCAGGAGACCGTGCGCAAGGTGATGGCCGCGGCCGAGGAGCTCGGCTACGTGCGCAACGCCGTCGCCCGCTCGCTCAAGTCGCGGCGCACCCACCAGGTCGCGTTCGCCATGGCCGACGTCGGCAACCCGGCGTACCTGGCCATGCTGCGCGAGATCCAGCCGGTGCTGAAGGCCGCCGGATACCGTCTCGTGCTCCACTCCACCGGCGCCGTCGTCGCTGACGAGATCGACGTGCTGCACAGCCTCGGAGAGCGTTACGTGGACGGCATGATCATGGTGCCGCTGCGTGTCACCGAGGCGCACCTGCAGATGCTGGCGGCCGCCCGCGCGCCCGTCGTGGTCATCGGCTCGGTGCCCGAGGGCACGCCCGTCGACAACGTGCGGGCCGACTCCCGCACCGGTGTCCGGCTGGCCGTCGACCACCTGCACGGGCTCGGCCGCCGCCGCATCGCCCTGGTGAACGGCCCGACCGACACCGTGCCGGGCGCGGCCCGCGGCGCCGCCTACCGGGAGGCGCTGGCCGAGCTGGGCCTGCCGTACGACGAGGACCTGGTGGAGATCGGCGACTTCTACCGGGCGGAGGGCGCCCGCGCGGTCGCGGCGCTGCTCAACCGGGTGGGCGACGTCGACGCGCTGCTGTGCGCCAACGACCTGATCGCGCTCGGCGCGCTGGACGTGCTGCGCGCGGCCGGCAGGCGCGTGCCGGAGGACGTGGCGGTGGTCGGCATGGACGACACGGACCTCGCCGCGGCCTCGTGGCCGTCGCTCACCAGCGTCTCGCTCGGGTCGGCCGAGCGTGGCCGGGCCGCCGCCGAGCTGCTGCTCGACCGGCTCCAGGAGGGCGAGCACGAGCCGCGCGTGGTGACCGTTCCGCCCCGCCTGGTGGTGCGCGCCTCCACGACGCCCGAGCCGCCGGCCGTGCGGCGCGACCCGGGGCGACGCCCCGGCGGCGGCTCCGGTTCCAATACCGGCACCGGCACCCGCATCGACATCGGCATCGACGAAGAGACCAGGACCACGGAAGGAGGGGGCACGTCATGACGGCGACCGCGACCAGGTCCGCGCCGCCCACGCCGCCCGGGCGGCGGGCGCGCCGCAGAGGGATCTCCCGGCAGACCCGCGAGATGTGGGTGCTCATGCTGCCCGCGCTCGTGCCGGTCCTGCTGTTCAGCGTGGGCCCGCTGCTGTACGGCATCGGGCTGGCGTTCACCGACGCGCGCAACACCCGCAACCACGAGACGAGCTTCGTCGGCCTGGAGAACCTCACCGAGCTGCTGACCGCCGAGGACTTCTGGTCGTCGTTCCGGATCGGCATGATCTGGTCGGTCTCGGTGACCGGTCTGCAGTTCCTCGCCGCCCTGGGCCTGGCGTTGCTGCTCAACCAGGACCTCAGGTTCCGGGGAGTGGCCCGGGTGCTGGCGGTGGTGCCGTGGGCGATGCCGCCGGTGGTCATCGGCCTCATGTGGAAGCTCGTCTACCACCCCGACGCCGGCATCCTGAACAGCCTGCTCGGCACCCACGTCAACTGGCTGGCCGACTTCTCGTTCGCCCTGCCGGCGATCATCGTGGTCGGCGTCTGGACCGGCATGCCGCAGACGACCGTCGTGCTGCTCGCGGGCCTGCAGAGCGTCCCGAGAGAGCTGTACGAGGCCGTGGAGGTGGACGGGGCGGGCCGCTGGCGCAAGTTCTGGAACATCACGCTGCCCCAGCTCAAGCCCGTCATCGTGGCCATCACCTCGCTCGACTTCGTGTGGAACATCAACCAGTTCGGACTGGTCTACGTGCTCACCCAGGGCGGGCCGGGCGGCCAGACGCGGCTGCCGATGCTGTTCGCCTACGAGGAGGCGTTCCGGTACCGGTTCGCCGGCTACGCCTCGATGCTCGGCCTCGCGATGGCCGTCGTCGTGCTCGCGGTGCTCGGCGTGTACCTGTGGCGCCAGATGAGGGAGGCCAAGTGACCACCACCCGCGGAGCGGCCGCCGGGGTGCGCCGCGTCCCGCAGTACCTCGCCCTGCTCGCCTACGTCGTCTTCCTCGCGTTCCCGCTGCTGTGGCTGCTGTCCACGGCGCTGAAGACGCCGCGCGAGATGGCGCTGGCCGACCCGACGTGGATCCCGCGCGACCCGACGCTGGCCAACTTCGCCGACGCGTTCGGCGAGCAGGACCTCGTCGGCGCGGCCACCCGCAGCCTGGTCGTGGCACTGGCCAGCAGCCTCGTCACGGTGCTGATCTCGCTGCCCGCCGCCTACGCGATGGCCCGCTACCGCGGCCTGGTCAATCGGATCGCCATCGGGTGGGTGCTGGTCAGCCAGGTCTTCCCGTTCATCCTCATCATCATCCCGCTGTTCATGATCCTTCGGGACCTGGAGCTGGTGAACACGCTGCCCGGCCTGGTGGTCGTGCACGTGACGTTCACGCTGCCGTTCGCGCTGTGGATGCTCCAGGGGTACGTGCGTGCGGTCCCGGCCGAGCTGGAGGAGGCCGCGGCCGTGGACGGCGCCGGGCGGATCACCACCATCGCCCGCGTGGTGGCGCCGCTGCTCGCCCCCGGCGTGGTGGCGACGCTGCTGTTCTCGTTCATCTCGTCGTGGAACGAGTTCCTCTTCGCGCTCGTGGTCCTGCAGGACCCCGACGTGATGACGCTCCCCCTGACGCTGGTGCGCTTCACCGGTCCGGAGGGAGTGGCCCGGCTCGGCCCGCTGGCCGCGGCGTCGCTCATGGCGACCATCCCGAGCCTGATCTTTTTCGCAATCATCCAGCGGCGACTGAAGTCCGGTCTGATGGCCGGCGCCGTCAAGGGCTAGTAGGAGGCTCTCATGCGTATGAAGTCCGCTTTGGCGGCGGCAGCGATCGTCGCGCTGGCCGCCGGCTGCGGCAGCGGCGGCAGCGGCGACAAGGGCGGCTCCGCGGCCGAGCCCAGTGAGCCGGTCAAGCTCAACTTCCTCAGCCTGGCCTGGCAGAAGGAGTCGGTCGCCGCCAACAAGCAGATCGTCGACGAGTGGAACAAGGCCAACCCCAAGATCCAGGTCACCTACGTCCAGGGCAGCTGGGACAACGTCAACGACCAGCTCGTCACCCAGTTCGCGGGCGGCACCGCGCCGGACGTCATCCACAACGACTCGCCCGCGCTGTCCGGCTTCTCCTCCGACGGCTACCTGCTCGACCTGTCGGACAAGCTGCCCGCCGAGCTGAAGAGCGACATCCCGCAGAAGTCGTGGGACACCGTCACCTTCGATGACGGCAAGGGCAAGCAGGGCGTGTACGGCGTGCCGTTCCTGCAGGAGTCGCAGGTCATCATCGCCAACAAGAAGCTCCTCGACGGCGCCGGCGTGCGCATCCCCACCCCCGACAACCCGTGGACGTGGGACGAGTTCGCCGAGGCGAGCAAGAAGATGACCAAGGGCGGCGCGTTCGGCGTGGCGTGGCCGATGAAGTCGCCGGTCAACAAGACCCTCAACCTGGCCCTCAACTTCGGCGGCACGTTCTTCCAGACCGCCGACGGCAAGACCACCGTCAAGGTCGGCCCGGAGGAGAAGCAGGTCCTCCAGCGCATCCACGACCAGCTCTACAAGGACAAGTCGGCCGACCCGGCGGCGCTCGGCCAGGGCACGGCCGACCCGCTGCCCGCCTTCTACGCCGGCAAGTTCGCTCTGCTTCCCGCCGGCGTGTACCTGCGCCAGCAGGTCGCCGAGCAGGCGCCGAAGGGCTTCGACTGGGTGACGCTGCCGCCGCTGAAGGGCACCACCTCCGACCAGGGCGCGGTCTCCCAGACCCTCTCGGTGTCGCAGGACAGCAAGCACCCGGACGAGGCGCTGAAGTTCATCTCCTTCTTCCTCAACCCGGACAACCAGGCCAAGCTCGCCAAGGGCGACTGGCTGCTGCCGACGTCCGTCAAGGCCGCCGCCGACCCGTCGATGACGACCAAGGAGAACGGCTGGGACGTGGCCACGGCCTCAGCCAAGAACCTCGTCGTCGCGCCGTTCCTCAAGGTCAACGGGTTCGACGAGTGGAAGAGCAAGGTGGCGACGCCGGCGCTCCAGGAGTACTTCGCCAACAAGATCACCATTGACGACGTGGCGAAGAAGCTCGTCGAGGACGGCAACAAGGTGCTGGAGCGGTACCAGAAGTGACGTATCGCGACCGGGCCCGGGGGTGTCTGCTCGGCCTCGCGGCCGGCGACGCCCTCGGGGCGCCCGCCGAGAACCTCACGCCGTCGGAGATCCGGCGGCGCTGGGGCCGGCTCACCGAGATCGAACGCGGCGGCACCGACGACACCGAGTACGCCATCTTCGCCGCCTCCCTGCTGGTGCGGCACGGGCACGGACTGACCTCGGCCGCGGTGGCCGACGCCTACCGGGCCGAGGTGCTGCCGCGGATCGCCGGCCCCATGCGCGGGGCCGGGTTCTCCGAGCTGGGGACCGTCGAGGCGCTGCGCCGCGGCCTCGAACCGCCGATGACCGGCCTGGTCCACCAGCACGGCTGGTCGGACGGGCTCGCCATGCGGGCCGCGCCGTACGGGATCTTCTGCCCGGGCGACCCGGCCGAGGCGGCGCGGCTCGTGGAGGAGGACGGCCGGGTCAGCCAGTCCGGCGAGGGCATCCTCGGCGGGCGGGCCGTCGCGGGCGCCGTGGCCGCCGCCATGGCGGGGCTGCCGCCGCGCGAGGGGGTGGCGGCGGCGCTGTCGGTGGTGCCGCCGGACTCCTGGACGGCCCGCGCCATCGAACGCGCGGTCGCCGCCCTCGACCGCGTCACAGACCGCGAAACGGACCGCGAAACGGACCGTGATACGAGCGCCGGCTCGGCCGATGAGTCGGACAGCGATTCGGACCGTCGGGAGGCGGCGCTGGTGGAGGCGCTGCACGAGGCCGTCGTGGTCCGGCACTACCCGTGGACCGACGTCGCGCCCGAGGCCGTGGCGCTCGCCCTGGCCGCCTACCTGGCGGGCGGGGGCGAGGTGGAGGCGTCCGTGACGTTCGCCGTGGGCCTGGGCCGCGACGCCGACACCATCGGCGCCATCGCCGGCGCGATCGCCGGCGCGGGGCAGGGCGAGGCCGGCGTACCCCAGCGGTGGGCCGCCCGCGTCGGCCCGGTCGCGGGCACCTGCCTGCCCGTGGTGGCCGGCAGGCACGTCCTGACCGTCGCCGACGAACTCGCCGACGAACTCACCGGCGACCTGGCCGCCCGGCCCGCGGCCCGGCCGGCCGGGGAACCGGCCGACCACCCGGACCGTACGGCGAAAGGACTGTAGAGACCATGTCGGGGGACAGAATCCGGGGGGCCTTCGTCGGGCTCGCCGTCGGTGATGCCGCGGGCTGGCCCGCCGGGCGGCACCGCTCCGCCCTGCACGCCCCGTGGAGCAGACGCCTCCACCGCGAGCTCGACGCGTTCGCCGAGGAGCACCGGGTCACCACGCTGCCCGTGCCGTTCGCGCTGAACCAGCCCGTCGCCCCGCTCGCGCTCGGCCCGTCCGACGACGCCGAATGGCTGGCCTGGACGGCGCTCACGATCGACCGGCCGCGCGCCGCGGCGTTCCGCGAGCTGGGCCCCGAGGTCCGGGCGCGCATCTCGGTGGCCACCGCGCTGGACAATCTCGCCCGGGGCGTCGAGCCGCCCGCCAGCGGCCACGACAACCCGCACCATTTCGACGACGCCGCCGCCGTGCGGGCCGTCGCCTTCGGCGCCCTTGGCCGTGACCCCGGCGAGGACGCCCGGGTCACCAACGCCGGCGACGGCGTGCTCGGCGCGCTCGCCATGGCCGCCGCCGTGGCCGCCGCGGTCGCGACGGGGTCCGCAGGGGACGCCGTCCGCGCGGCGCTGGACGTCCTGCCCGAGGACACGGCGATCGGGCACAACGCGCGTCTCGCGCTGAAGGCGGCGCGCGCGGCCGGCGACCCGTTCGCCGCCGTGCCCGCGCTCGACGCCGCCCTGCTCGACCACGTCTACAGCTACGCGGTGGGCGCCGCCCTGACGGTGCCCGTCGCGCTGGTGCTCGCCGAGGTGTCGGGCGGCGCGCTCGACCGGGCCGTGCCCGCCGCCGCCTGCCTGGCGCCGCTGGCCGACTCGGCGCCCGCGCTGACCGGCGCCATCACGGGGGCCTGCGGCGGGTACGAGGCGATCCCGGAGGGGTGGACCGCCTCGGCCCGCACGCTGGCCGGCTGTTGCCTGCCGAGCCTGGCGGGAACAGATCTCATCGAACTCACGGAGGAACTCGCATGACGCCGCTCGCAGACCAGCCCGCAGGCCGGCCCGCAGACCCGCTCACCGACAAGGCAATGGGCTGTGTTGCGGGAGCGGCGGTGGGCGACGCGCTGGGCGGCGCCACGGAGGGCTGGACACCGGAGCAGATCACGCAGCGGTACGGCGGGCCGGTCGAGGGCATCGTGCCGCCGTTCAACGAGGACTGGCGCAACGCCCGCCCCATCGCCCCGTACCACAAGGGCGACGGCCACATCACCGACGACACCCTGATGACGCACGCGCTCATCCGCGTCTACGAGAAGGTCCGGGGCCACCTGGACGCGTACGCGATGGCCGAGCACCTGGTGCCCGAGCTGATGGGGGAGCGGCGCTGGATCCCCGAGCTGGAGGCGGAGGCGCTGCCGCTGCACCGGATCTTCCTCGCCGAGAAGTGGATCGTCACGCGCCTGCACTACGGCCACGTCGACCCGCGCGAGGCCGGCGTCGGCAACATCGTCAACTGCGGCGCCGCCATGTACGTGGCGCCGGTCGGCGTCGTCAACGCCGCCGACCCCGACGCCGCCTACGCCGAGGCGATCGACCTCACCGGCGCCCACCAGTCCAGCTACGGCCGCGAGGCCGCGGGCGTGATGGCCGCCGCGGTCGCCGAGGCCATGCGGCCGGGCGCCACCCCCGACTCGGTCGTGGCCGTGTGCCTGCGGCTGGCCAAGGACGGCACCCGGGCCGCCATCGAGGCGGTCTGCGAGGCGGCGCGCGGGCTCGGGCACTGGGAGGGGTCGTTCGAGACGCTGCGCGCCGCGATGCGGCCCTACGACACCGTCGCCGACACCTACCGCGACCAGGGGCTCGGGGCGCGCCGGCCGAGCCGGGTGCACAGCATCGAGGAGCTGCCGCTCGCCCTGGGGTTCCTGGTGGTGGGCAAGGGCGACTTCCGGGAGACGGTGATCGGGGGCGTCAACTACGGGCGCGACGCCGACTCCATCGCCTCCATGGGCGGCGCCATCGCCGGCGCGCTCGGCGGGCTCGCCTCGGTGCCGGCGGAGTGGGTCGAGGAGATCGGGCGGGCCAGCCGTACGGACCTGGTGGAGCCGGGGCGGGCGATCGCCGGGGTGGCGCGGCGCGTCCACGCCGACGACCAGGCCCGCCGCCGCGCCCACGAGAGCGACTTCGCCGCCCTGATCGCGAGCGAGGCGGGCGACGCCGGGGAGGGCGGCGCGTGATCCGCCTCACCTGGGTGCAGCCCGAGGACCTGGTGGGGCACGAGCTGCGCCAGGCCGCCGAGGACGGCAGGGACGTGCGGGACATCGCGCCACCGGGCGGCGATGTC